>ONHI01000028.1 GCA_900317565.1 uncultured Eubacteriales bacterium | reverse complement strand
GGTGACGAACCCCTCCAGCTTGCCGTCCATCACGGCGTTCACATCGCCCGCCTCGAAGCCGGTGCGGTGGTCCTTGACCATGGTGTAGGGCTGGAACACGTAGGAGCGGATCTGGCTGCCCCACTCGATCTTCTTGAGCTCGCCCTTGATCTCGCCCATCTGCTCCTGGCGCTGCTGCTCCTTCAGCTCGGCCAGGCGCGCCCGCAGCCATATGAAGCACATCTCCTTGTTCTGCACCTGGCTGCGCTCGTTATGAAGCACATCTCCTTGTTCTGCACCTGGCTGCGCTCGTTCTGGCACTGCACCACGATGCCGGTGGGGATGTGGGTGATGCGCACGGCGGAGTCGGTTCGGTTGACGTGCTGGCCGCCCGCGCCG
Source organism: uncultured Eubacteriales bacterium (assembly GCA_900317565.1). GTDB lineage: Bacteria > Bacillota > Clostridia > Christensenellales > Aristaeellaceae > UBA2862. Next base: position 23,937 of record ONHI01000028.1, on the reverse strand, counting down.
GAGGCGCGATAGGTGTCGATGCGCAGGTCCTCGGGCCGGATCTCGATCTCGCCGTCGTCCTCGATGATGGGCGAGACGTCCAGCGACGCGAAGGACGTGTGCCGGCGGGCGTTGGCGTCAAAGGGCGATATGCGCACCAGCCGGTGCACGCCGCGCTCGGACTTCAGATAGCCGTAGGCGTAGTCGCCGGAGACCTCGAAGGTCACCGACTTGATGCCCGCCTCGTCGCCCTCCAGCAGGTCCAGCAGCTTCACGGTGAAGCCCATGCGCTCGGCAAAGCGGGTGTACATGCGGTAGAGCATCTGGGTCCAGTCCTGGGCCTCGGTGCCGCCCGCGCCCGCGTGCAGCGAGAGTATGCAGTTGCAGCCGTCGTAGTCCCCGGTCAGCAGCGTCTGCAGCCGCAGCGCCTCCAGGTCCTGCTTCAGCTTGTCGAATTCGGTGCGGATCTCCTCGGCCATGCCGTCGTCGTCCGCCTCCTCGGCCAGCTCCATCAGCACCTCGATGTCGTCCGCCCGGGAACACAGGCTCTCATAGTGTTTGATGCGGCTCTCCACGCTGCTGGCTTTTGCCGAGACCTTCTGGGCGCGCTCGGTGTCGTCCCAGAAGCCCGGGGAGCCCATGTCCTCGTTGTATTCCACCAGCTGTTCCCGCAGGTGGTCGATCTGCAGGCTCTTTCCCGCCTCGTCCAGCATCTGCCGCACGGCGTTCAGGTCCTGCTTGAAGATATCCATTTCCAACATAATATCACATCCTGTTCGATCGTTGATGGCGTCGCCGTATCGATTGGCCGACCTCTATCCCAGCCTGCGCAGCTTTTCGACTACACGCTTGTTCCTCTCAGCTACAGCACGCATCAGCGCGGCATATTGTTCCGGCGTTTTCATGGGATCAATTTCCGGATTATCCTCGTCCTCTTCGACGGGCAGGTTCCGGGCAGCTTCAATCATGGCGATCTCTTCGGCAGTCAAGGGAGTGCCGGGCTTCAACGTGTAAAAAACATCCTTTCCCATAAAGCAGGCCTCCTTTCAGAAGAGTCAATGACGTCCGATGACACTGTTGTTGTATGCGTTGCGCTCCAGCTTTGTTGCCAATCGCGCCGATATGATGCGGATATCCATTTCCCCCGTGGCAGCGTTCTCCCGATCACAGTACACGACCGTCAGAACATCATGGACCAGCCCTATGGTGAGGTACCGTTCCTCCTCCTGACTGTGCTCCGGATCAGGATATTCCAGGCGCAGATCGTCCTCGAAAACCCGGGACGCGATCTCGAATGAAATACCGTGCTTTTTGATGTTCTTTCTGTTTTTATCCTCATCCCATACAAACCGCAGCTCGCCATACTTCAGATAGCTGTCCGGCATGGTAGATCACTCTCCCCGCCCGCAGCACTTCTTGTACTTCTTGCCGCTGCCGCAGGGGCAGGGATCGTTGGGGCCGACCTTCTTCTCGGCCCGCTTGACGACGGGCTTTTTGGCCTCCTGCTCGCCGTGGCTGGCGCTGGTGGGCGTGGCCACCTGCTTGCGCTCCACGGGCTTGGCCAGCACGGTGAAGTAGAGCCTGCGCAGGGTGTCCTCCTGGATCAGGTGGACCATCTCCTCGAACATGTCGTAGCCCTCGCGCTTGTACTCCACGATGGGGTTCTTCTGGCCGTAAGCCCGCAGCCCGATGCCGTCGCGCAGCTCGGTCATGGCGTCGATGTGGTCCATCCAGCGGCGGTCCACCGAGCCCAGCAGCGCCACGCGCTCGAATTCCCGCATGTCCAGGTTGGCGTCGGTCCACATCTTCTCGCGCTGCTCGTAGATGCGGTCGGCCCGCTGCTCGATGGCGGCCACCAGGCCCGCCTTGGTCTTGTCGGACAGGGCGTCGTACACGATTTTCACGCCGCCCCGGTCCACGCACAGCTTTTCAAGGTACTCGGACAGCCCGGTGATGTCCCAGGTGTCCCGGTCGCCCTCGTCGGCCACGTGGCGGTCCACCGCCTCGGTGATCAGCGTGTGGCGCATGTCCATGATCTTGTCGTGCATGTTGCCGCCCTCGAGCACATCCCGGCGCTGGCCGTAGATGATCTCGCGCTGCTGGTTCATCACGTCGTCGTATTGCAGCACATGCAGGCGGATGTCGTAGTTCTTGCTCTCCACACGCTTCTGGGCGTTCTCGATCTGCTTGGAGACGATGCCGAACTCGATGGCCTCCTCGCCCTCGCCGCCGGACAGCCGCTCCAGCATGGGCTTGAAGCGGTCGCTGCCGAACAGCCGCAGCAGGTCGTCCTCAAAGGAGATGAAGAACTGGCTGGAGCCGGGGTCGCCCTGGCGTCCCGCGCGGCCGCGCAGCTGGTTGTCGATGCGGCGGGATTCGTGGCGCTCGGTGCCGATGATGTGCAGGCCGCCCAGCTTGACCACCTCGTCGTGGCCCGCCCTGGTCTCCACCTCGTACTTCGCCAGCAGCTCCCGGAACACCTTGCGGGCGTCCAGCACCTCCTGGGGCACGTGCTCGTTGAAGCCGATGGCCTCCTCGATCAGCTCCTCGTCGTATTCCAGCTGGCGCATGGCCTTGCGGGCCATGAATTCGGCGTTGCCGCCCAGCAGTATGTCGGTGCCGCGGCCGGCCATGTTGGTGGCGATGGTGACCGCGCCCTTCTTGCCGGCCTGGGCCACGATCTCGGCTTCCTTTTCGTGGAACTTGGCGTTCAGCACCACGTGCTCCACGCCCCGCAGGCTCAGCATCTTGCTCAGCAGCTCGCTCTTTTCCACGCTCACCGTGCCCACCAGCACCGGCTGGCCGGTGGCGTGGCGCTTGACGACCTCCTCGATGATGGCGGAATACTTGGCCTTCATCGTGACGAACACGGCGTCGTTCATGTCGTTGCGGATCATGGGCCGGTTGGTGGGGATGGTCACGACGTCCAGCTTGTAGATGCCGTTGAACTCCTCCTCCTCGGTCTTGGCCGTACCGGTCATGCCCGACAGCTTGTGGTACATGCGGAAGTAGTTCTGGAAGGTGATGGTGGCCAGGGTCTTGCTCTCCCGCTCCACCTTCACGCCCTCCTTGGCCTCGATGGCCTGGTGCAGGCCGTCGGAATAGCGGCGGCCCACCATCAGGCGGCCCGTGAACTCGTCCACGATGATGACCTGGCCGTCCTTGACCACATAATCCACGTCCCGCCGCATCATCTTGTGGGCGCGCAGCGCGCCCAGGATGTGGTGGTACAGCTCCTGGTTCTCCGGGTCGGTGAGGTTGTCGACGTTGAAGAAGCGCTCGGCCTTGCGCACGCCCTGCTCGGTCAGCGACAGGGTCTTGTCCTTCTCGTCCCGCAGGAAGTCGCCCTCCACCAGCAGCCCGCCGTCCCGGTTCTCCTTGTCCTCCTTGGCCTCGGTCAGGCCCGTGAGTATGAACTGGTTGGCGCGGCTGTACAGCTCGGTGGACTTGTCGCCCTGGCCGGAGATGATCAGCGGCGTGCGGGCCTCGTCGATCAGTATCGAGTCCACCTCGTCCACGATGGCGAAGTTCAGCGGCCGCTGGACCATGCGCTCCTTGTAGGTGACCATGTTGTCGCGCAGGTAGTCGAAGCCGAACTCGTTGTTCGTGCCGTAGGTGATGTCGGAATTGTAGGCGATCTGGCGCTGGCCCGCGTCCAGGTCGTGCACGATCAGGCCCACGCTGAGGCCCAGGAAGCGATAGACCTTGCCCATCCATTCGCTCTGGAACTTGGCCAGGTAATCGTTGACGGTGACCACGTGCACGCCCTTTCCGGTCAGCGCGTTCAGCACCGCCGGGAAGGTGGCGGTCAGCGTCTTGCCCTCGCCGGTGCGCATCTCGGCGATGCGGCCCTGGTGCAGCACGATGCCGCCGATCAGCTGTACGTCGAAGGCCCTCTGGTTCAACACGCGCACGGCCGCCTCGCGCACCAGCGCGTAGGTCTCGGGCAGCAGGTTGTCCAGATCCTCGCCGCCCTGGGCGCGCTGCTTCAGCGCGTCGACGCGCTCGCGCATCTGCTCGTCGGTCAGCTTCTTGGTTTCCGCCTCCAGCGCGTTGATCTGATCCACCGTCTTTTGCAACTTCTTGATCTGCGCGTCGTTGGACGTCTTCAGCAGGTTTTTCAGAAAATCAAACATGTCTTTCCTCCGGGTTCTATCGGGCATGCCGCCGCATCCCGGCGGCAGGTTGCCATAATCGGGCATATTACAGCCTATTTTATATTATAGCACAGAATGGAACCGTTTGACAACTGTGGCAAGGTAAAACCAAGCGGGCAATGTGCGGGCCGCCTTGACAAATAACCATGGGATAATTATAATATAATTATGAGTGGCATAGTATTCGAGTGGGATCCCCACAAAAACGAGATCAACCGGCGCAAGCACAATATCAGCTTCGAAGAGGCCCGCACCGTCTTTTATGACGAGCAGGCCCTGGTAATCGACGACCCCGACCACTCCGTGGACGAGGAGCGATTCATCATACTCGGGCTGAGCAGCCGGGCGAATCTCCTGGTCGTGTGCCACTGCTACAGGCAGTCTGAAACGGTCATACGCATCATATCCGCCCGGAAGGCGACGACGACAGAGACGCGGCAATACAACGCGGCATGGAGGTGAAGAAAATGCGAGAGGAATACGATTTCAGCAGCGCGCAGAAAAACCCCTACGCGAAGCGGTTGAAAAGGCAGGTGACCATCAATCTGGACGTGGACGTGGTCGATTACTTCAAGGCCCAGTCCGACAGCTCCGGCATACCGTACCAGACCCTGATCAACCTCTATCTCGCCGATTGCGCGAGCAACAAGCGCACGCTGAAGCTGTCCTGGTCGTAAGACCGGGACAGCTTTATTTACGGTATCGCCTCGAAATCCCCCAGGCCGCGGAAGACGCGGGTCAGGGTGAAGCGCAGCCGCTCCCGGCGGCCGAGGCACGCGCGGAAGCGCTCGTAGGCCCGAAGCCCGAGCTGGGCGTCCTCCCTCCGCAGCGGCCTGTTGCCGTAGCTGGAGGCCGTCACGGCTCGCACGAAATCCAGGTATTCGGGGTTTTTCAGCTGCCCGGACACCCGCTGGGCGAAGGCCTCCGGGGTCTCGCCCCCGGCGGGCACCTGCCCCAGGTGACTGAGCAGCGTCAGATTCGCCCGGTACAGCGCCAGCGCCGCCTGTCGGGCGGTCTTGGCCTCGCCGCAGATCGCGGCGGGGTCGCTCTTTTTCAGCCTGTCGCGCACCCAGCGGACCGCCAGCGCGCCCAGCGCCGCCAGCAGCAGCGCGAGGAGCATCCACCACACCCAGGCGTGATCCCGGGGCGCATCGCTCTCTGAGGCGTCCGACTGGGGCTGCGGCGTGGGATCCGCCATGGGGGCAGGGTCGTCCGGCGCGTCCCCCGGCGCCGGGGAGGGCGTCGGCGCGTCGCCGCCCAGGCCGACGTCCGGCTCCGGGCTGGGCGTGGGCGTGGACTGGGGACCGGCATAGTCGCCGTCGTCCCCCAGGGGCGGGGTCGCGCCTTCCTCCGCGTCGCCGCCGCTTCCGGCATCGCCCCCGTCGGGCGCCTGCCAGCCCCTGCCGACGGTGCCGCCGGTGGCGTCAAAGGGGATCCAGCCCAGGCCCCGGAAGTACACCTCCGCCCAGGCGTGGGCGTTTTCGCCGGTGAGTACCTCCTGCCCGGGCCGGGCCAGAAAGCCCTCCACGTAGCGCGTGGGCAGGCCCGCGATGCGGCCCATCACGGCCATGGCCGTGGCGTAGTAGCTGCAATAGCCCCGCTGGGTGTCCAGCAGGAAGTGGGACACGAAGTCCCGGCCCTGGGGCGGATACTCCGGCTCCAGGGTGTAGCGCATGTTCGTGCGCAGGTAGTCCATGATGGCCATGGCCCGGTCCCAGGCGGTGTCCGCGCCGTCGATGACCCGCATGGTCAGGGCGTACACGCCGCCCTCGATGCCGTCCGGCAGCTGGAGGTGGTCCTCCAGCACGTCCTGATAGCGGTCGTCCCGGGCGGATTCCCCCTCGATGGCCGCCTGTCGCAGCGCGTCGCCCATCACCGGCAGCAGCGCCCGCAGGCTGTAGCGATCCCCGGGCCGCACGTCCCGGGACAGGAACATCTCCCCCGCCGTATTGTAGTACACCGCGGTGGACAGGTCCATGCTGAACCTGTCCAGCAGCCCCGGCACGAACAGCGTGCTGGTGCCCTCGCGCAGCAGCTCCACGGAGACATCCGTCTCCAGCAGTGCGTCCCGCAGCGCCGCGGGCGGCGTGAACACCCGCTCCCGGGCGGCCAGGTGGGTCAGGTCATAGTAGAGATAGCGGTTCTTCGGCGCGGCGTCCACCCAGGACCAGCCGGTGTAGGCCGTGCGGATCGCGCCGCGCAGCAGCACCTCGGCGTCGGTCTGCACCGAGAGCACCGGGTCGGTGTGGGGCTGGGCCGGTCCGCCCAGCATGGAAACCACGGTGTCCCCCACCTCGCCGGCGTGGTCGTAGCCCTCCTGGTTGATGGAGAAGGCGACGCGCTCGCGGGTAAAGCGGAAATACTGCTCGAACACGCCCCGCACCTGCTCGGCGGCGCGCTCCAGCGGCTCCCAGGTGACCCGGCCCGCGGGGATCAGCGCCAGCGCCAGGACGACCGCCAGCGCGGCGGGGGCCAGCGCCCGCAGGGCCGAGAAGTCCCGCTGCAGGCCGCCGGTGAGGGCGAAGGCCGCGGCCGCCGCAGCCAGCCCGGGCACCGCCGCGCCCAGGGAGGCCCTGGCCGACATGGCGTGGCACGACACCAGCACCGCCAGCAGCAGCATGATGGCCATCGGCACGAATTCCCGGTGGTTCAGCAGCGCGAAGAACAGCGCCCCGCTGACAAAGGCCCCGCAGGTGAGCAGCGTCCGCGCGCCCAGCGCCACGCGGGCCTCGTCGGCGTGGTCCGCGAACAGCTCCCGGATCGCCCCCAGGCCCGAAGCGTGGCTGGCGGCATAGATCCCCGCCAGCAGCACGAAGCCCAGCAAGGCCGCCACCGCGCCCGCGCCGGACGTCGCCCCCGCCACGCACAGCAGCGCGGCCAGCAGCGCCGCGAGATACAGCGCCGGGGCCGACACCGCCACGCCCAGCGCGGAGGCCAGCACCGCCATGGCGCTGCCCGCGAACAGCAGCGCCAGTATCGCCGCGATACCCGCCCGGGAGGCGCGTTCCTTTTTGGTCAGTTTAGAGGTCATAATATGTTCCCTTTTGAATTGAGAATTGCTTTCGCAATTCTCAATTCTCAGTTTTCAATTCATTATCGTATTCGTCTTCTCCCCCGTCCTCACGCCTTTGGGCGTCGAGGCTCCAGGGATCCATGCGGCTGGCCTGCACGCCGCCCATCTTCAGCCGCTCCACGAGGGCCATGGCCTCCTCCCGGTCGTCGTCGGAGACCCAGACCAGGCGGGTGGCCACGCCGGAGCGCTGCATGCGCAGGGCCATGTCGGCGATGCGGGTGGTCAGCCGCGCGGTCACCAGCACCGCGCCGCCGGTGCGCTGGAAGCGGGCCAGCATCGGCGTCAGCACCTGCTCATAGCCATAGGGGCTGTCGAACCGCACCCGCAGCAGCGCGTCGGAAAAGGCGGGGATGTCCGCGGGAAACTGGCCCGCGATCTCCGTCGGATGCGCGCCCACCAGCGGCATGCGCACGGGATAGCCCGCCTGGAGCTGGGCCCGGGCCGCGCTGAGCGCCGCCTCGCAGACGCAATCCTCCAGGGTCAGCTGCTCGTCCCGCAGCGCGGTGATCTGGCCCAGGTCCGGTATGATGAGCGTGTCCGGCCGGGCGCTCTCCTCGTAGGTGCGTACCATCAGCTCCCGCTTGCGCAGGGACAGCTTCCAGTGGACCTTCTTCAGCTCGTCGCCGTCCTGCCAGGCCCGCACGTCGGAGGGCAGCGCGCTGTCCTCGGCGGCGCGGCTGCGGAAGCGGGGCCCCTGGTCCACGGTGCTCAGCGCCAGCGGCTCGGCCTCCCGCACCCGGGGCAGCACCTCCAGCTTCACAAGCCTCGTGCCGGGGCTGCGGCTCAGCGTCACCAGCCCGAACACGTCCGTGGCGCTGATGCGGGTCACGCCCGCGTCGTAGATGCCCCGGTGGGGGCACTGTATCACCTGGCGGAAGGTGCGCCGGGCGAAGGGCGGGCAGGAGACGTTCACCTCCTGCACCGGCGCGTAGGCCGAGGGCACGTTCAGCCGGATGCGGATGGCGGACACCGGCAGCAGGCAGCCGTGGGCCACGCTGAACACGGCCACCATGCGCTCGCCCCGGTTGACCCGGGTGCGCACGCCCTTGATCTCGAATTTCAGCGTCAGCAGCGTCCACAGTGTCGCGGTCACGCCCAGCAGCGGCATCGCCAGCAGGGCGAAGCCGATCAGATAGTACAGCCGCGTGCCCGTGGAGAGCCCCGCGGCCAGCATCGCCGCCGTCACGATGGCAAGCCCGACGCGGCGGGAAGAGAGTAAAGACATTGCGTTGCGTTCCTCATATGGGGGAAGTTTGAGTGTGGAGTGTGGAGTTGTGGTTTGTCGCGCAGGAGGGGTATTCACAAATAATCCTTGATTCCCGCGAAGGGATGGTACATTGTGGGGAGAACGGATTGCCACGTCGGCGCTTCGCGCCTCCTCGCAATGACATCGCGCATATCGATATGGTATATGTCATTGCGAGGCGGTCATGCCGCAGGCATGGACGCCGTGGCAATCCGGTCCCATGAAATCAGGACAAATCCCGCAGGGATTTGCACCGCCACTCCACTCTCCACTCTCACTTCGCCTTCACCGGCACCGCCACATTGCCCATGACGTTTGTCAGTATGCGCTGGGCGGTCATGTTGCGCATGCGGGCCTCGGGGGACAGCACCAGCCTGTGGGCCAGCACCGGCTCGGCCATCTTCTGGACGTCCTCGGGCTTGACGTAGTCCCGCCCGTCCAGCAGCGCGCAGGCCTGGGCCGCCCGCAGCAGCGATATCGCCCCGCGGGTGGACACGCCCAGCTGCAGCGCCCCGCTCTTTCGGGTGGCAGCGGCGATGGCGGAGACGTACACCCGCAGCTCCTTGGCGGCATAGACCTTCTCCACCTCCTGCTGGAGGCGTATGATGTCCGCGCTGGTGCAGATGGGCTTCAGCTCCTCCATCGGGCGCTGGCCGGTGGTATAGCGCTCCAGTATGTCGGCCTCCTCCTGGGGGGTGGGATAGCCGATGGACACCCGCATGAAGAAGCGGTCCAGCTGGGCCTCCGGCAGCGGATAGGTGCCCACGAAGTCCACCGGGTTCTGGGTGGCCAGCACGATGAAGGGCTGGGGCATGGCATAGGTCACGCCGTCCACGGACACCTGGCCCTCCTCCATGACCTCCAGCAGCGAGGACTGGGTCTTGGGCGAGGTGCGGTTGATCTCGTCCGCCAGCACGATCTGGCTCATGATCATGCCCGGGCGGTATTCCAGCTCGCCGGTCTTGAAGTTGGCGATGGAAAAGCCGGTGATGTCGCTGGGCGTGATGTCCGGGGTGAACTGTATGCGCTTGAAGGAGCAGTCCAGCGAGCGGGCCAGGGCGCTGGCCAGCGTGGTCTTGCCCACGCCGGGCACGTCCTCGATCAGCACGTGGCCCCGGCAAAGTATGGCCACCATCATCAGCTCTATGGCGCTCTCCTTGCCCACGATGACCTTGCCCACGTTCTTCGTGAGCAGCTGGGCAAAACGCTGCGTAACCTGCATAGATGTATCTCCTTGCTCGAGTATATTCCGTTAGACGCGATCGGGGCGGGGTCGGGTTCCGCGCCCCTCCATTCGAGTATACAGTTTTTTGCCCTTATTTACAAGGAAAACTGTCCAAATCGCGGATCATGTGCTATAATATTAAACGGGACGCCGCATTTTTGCCGGGTTTGCCGGAGGGGGGTAAGGCCATGATCCTGGGCATCGGAACGGACCTCTGCGCCGTGGAGCGCATCGCCCGCGCCATCGAAAAGCCCCGCTTCCTGGATCGGGTGTACGCCCCCGCCGAGGCCGCGCGCATACGCGCCGCCGGGGAGCTGCGCAGGGACGAGATCGCCGCGGGGCTGTTCGCCGCGAAGGAGGCGGTCTCGAAGGCGCTGGGCACCGGCATCGCCGGCTTCGGCCCCGCCGACATCGAGATCACGCCCGACGCCGCGGGCTGTCCCCGCTGCGCGCTGCACGGCGGGGCGCTGGACCGCGCCCGGGCGCTGGCGGGCGGCGACGGCTTTCGGCTGTGGGTGAGCATCACCCACGAGCAGGGCATGGCCGCCGCGACGGCGGTGGTGGAGAGTGTGGAGTGTGGAGAGTGGAGTGTGGAGTGATGGTTTGCCGCGCGCGGAATCAATGACAGTGAAGGTTCAAGCGTTCCCGCGAAGGGATGAAACGATTTGGGAAACGGATTGCCACGTCGGCGCTTCGCACCTCCTCGCAATGACTTCGTTAAAATCGAAATGATAATCTTCATTGCCGGGTGTACGGATTGCCACGTTGATATCGACAGGTCGGATGTCATTGCGAGGCGTTCATGCCGCAGGCATGGACGCCGTAGCAATCCGGTCCCATAATCAAAACAAATCCCGCAGGGATTTGCACCGCCACTCCACTCTCCACTCTCCACACTCCCCCTCCTCACTCCGTACACTGAATTCTCAATTCTAACTTCCCGGAGGTGACGACATGCGTCCACTCATCACGCCCGCCCAGATGCGGGACATGGAACAGCGGTATTTCGCCGAGACCGGCACGCCCTCCATCGACCTGATGGATGTGGCGGCCCGGTCGCTGGTGGTGTCCATCGCCCGGCGCTACAAGCTGGACAAGCTGGTCGGCTTCGCCTGCGGGCCGGGGGGCAACGGCGGCGACGGCTATGCCTGCGCCCAGATGTACGCGAAGATCGGCGGGCGCTGCGCGCTGTTCCCCTCCGAGCCGCCCCGGACCCCCGACGCCATTCGCAACCGGGAGCGGGCCCTGGAGATGGGCATTCCCGAGCTGCGGCTGGAGGACCTGGGCGCGTCGCCGGATATCTGGGTGGACGCGCTGTACGGCACCGGGCTGTCCCGCGCGCCGGAGGGCTATGCCGCCGAGCTGATCGAGCGCATGAACGCCGATCGCGCCAGGGGCAGCGCCGTGGTGGCGGCGGACATCCCCTCGGGGCTGAACGGCAGAAGCGGCGCGGCTTACACGCCCTGCGTGAAGGCGGACTGCACCGTCACCTTCCAGTTTGAAAAGACCGGCCACGCGCTGGCCGACGGACCGGAGGTCTGCGGCGAGATCGAGGTGGCCGACATCGGCATCCCGGAGGCGTTCTTCCCCGCGGGCATGGCCGCGCTGGTGGAGCCCGGGGACGTGACGGCGGCGCTGCCGAAGAAGCCCCGGAACGCCCACAAGGGCACGAACGGACGGCTGCTGATCGTGGCCGGGTCGGTGGGCATGGCCGGGGCCGCCGCGCTGTGCGCCCAATCGGCGCTGCGCTCCGGCGTCGGGCTGGTGACGCTGGCCTGCCCCACGTCGCTCATACCCATCGTACAGACCCTCGCGCCCTGCGCCATGGCGCTGCCGCTGCCGAAGCGGGACGGGGCCATCGCCCCGGAGGCCGTCAAGGCGCTGACGCCCGCGCTGGCGAGCGCCGACGCCGTGGTGTGCGGCTGCGGGCTGTCCCAGCGGGCCGCGCCGGAGGTGCTGCGGCTGATCCTGCAAAGCGACGTTCCCGCGCTGCTGGACGCCGACGGACTGAACCTGATCGCGGAGCACGGCGACCTGAAGGCACTGCTGCGGCCACGCCACCTGATCACTCCCCATCCCGGCGAGGCCGCGCGGCTGCTGGGGCGCAGGGTGACGGACCCGCTGGAGGACGCCCCCGCGCTGCGGGCGCTGGGCTGCGCGGCGCTGCTCAAGGGCGCGACCACCCTCATCCCCACGGAGGACCGCGTGCTGCTGAGCGCCAGCGGCGGCCCCGGCATGGCCAAGGGCGGCAGCGGCGACGCGCTGTCCGGGCTGGCCGGCGGGCTGATGGCCCAATGCGCCGCCGCGGGCACGCCCATGACCGGCGACGCGCTGGCCCTCTGCGCCGCCGTCGCCAGCGAGATCCACGGCCGCGCGGGCGAGCTGGCCCAGGCCCGGAAGGGCGTGCGGGGCATGTGCGCCGCCGACCTGGTCGAGGCGCTGCCCGAGGCGCTGATGGAATATGAGGCGTGATACGCTGCGCGCTGCCGCCGCCGAGGCGCTGCCCCAGGGGGCCTTCCTGCGCCGGGACCGGGGCGACGCGCTGTTCGTCAGCGACGCGCCGCGGCTGGCGTCCGTCGCGGCGCTCGCCAGGACGCTGGCCCGGGCGGGCTTTCGCTGCGAGGCATCCGGCGGCCTGATCCGGCTGTGGCCGGACGCCCTCTGGCTGGCCCGCATGGAGGCGGAGCGCCCGGACCCGCCGGATGACCTCTGCGCGGGGCTCATGCGCTTCCGGGGGCTGCGCCCGGAGGCGGAGAGCCTGGCGCTGTTCACGCTGGGCGCGCGGGCGCTGGACGGCGCGGACGAGGCGGAGCGCTTCGAGCGCGCCCTGCGCCGCCGGGCGGCGGAATGCCTGCGCCTGAACGCCATGGACCCGAACCCATCCCCCCGCGGCGGCGGGCTCTATGCCTGCGCGCTGCTGGCCCACGACATCAAGGAGGAATGACGCTATGAAGCTGAAATGGCTGGGACACTCCTGTTTCGCGCTGACGCTGGACAACGGCAAGGTGCTGGTGACCGACCCCTACGACCCCTCCGTGGGCTATCCTCCGCTGAGCGTCCGGGCGGACGCGGCGCTGTCCAGCCACGGACACCACGACCACAACTGGTTCGAGGCCCTCACCGGCGACCCGGTGATCGTCAACACCCCCGGCGTCCACGAGGTCTGCGGCGCGAAGGTCACCGGCGTGGCCAGCTGCCACGACGACGCCGGCGGCAGCAAGCGCGGCCCCAACGTGATATTCATCATCGAGGCCGACGGGCTGCGCGTCGCCCACCTGGGCGACCTGGGCCACCTGCCGGACACCGACGAACAGCGGGAGGCGCTGAAGGATGTGGACGTGCTGCTGGTGCCCATCGGCGGCTATTTCACCATCGACACCCCCACCGCCGTGCAGCTGATCGAGGCATGCAAGCCCCGGGCCGCCATCGGCATGCACTTCCGCAACCGGTATTGCGGCTTCCCGATCTCCGACGAGGCCGAGTTCCTGCGCCTCACCGGCGGCGCGCGCCTGCCCAACGAGATCGAGCTGACCAGGGACGCGCCGGTCGGGTGCGCGGTGATGGAAATCTGACGGAAATGCAGTTTAAATGAGAAATGAGAAATTAGGAATGAGGAATTATTCTCACCCCTTCACGCCAACAATGAAAGGACAACAACATGCTTTACATGGGCATCGACATCGGCACCCAGGGGGCGCGGTGCGTGGTCTCGGACGAGGCGGGACGCCTGGCGGCGGCCCGATCCGTGCCCTTTGAGACGCTGAACATCGCCGCCGTTCCCGGCTGGCAGGAGCAGTCCCCGGACCACTGGCAGGCCGCCGCGGAGGCTTCGATCCGCGCCTGCGTGGGGCAGCTGCGGGACGCGGGGCGCGCGCCGGAGGAGATCCGGGCCATCAGCGTGGACGGCACCAGCGGCACCGTGCTGGCGCTGGACGAGGGCCATCGCCCGCTGACCAACGGCATCATGTACAACGACCCCCGGGCGAAGGAGCAGGCCCTCGCGGTCAGCGCCGCCATGGGCGATCACGAGGCGAAGCTGGGCTTCCGCTTCGGCGCGTCCTTCTCGCTGCCCCGGCTGCTGTGGATCAAACAACAGCTGCCCGAGGTCTACGAAAAGACCGCGCTGCTGGTCCACCAGGCGGACTACATCACAGGTCTCCTGTGCGGCAACTTCGCCGCGTCGGACTACTCCAACGCGCTGAAGACCGGCTACGACCTGGTGGACGGCCGCTGGCCCGACGCCATCGGGCGCGCGCTGGGCCTGGACACGGGCAGGCTGCCCCGGGTGCTGCGCCCGGGCGAGCCCATCGCCCACGTGTCGAAGGCCGCCGCGGCGCGGCTGGGGCTGAGCGAAAGGACCGTCGTCACCGGCGGCTCCACCGACGGCTATGCCTCGGCGCTGGCGGCGGGCGCGGTGCAGGCGGGCAGCTGGGCCAGCATCATCGGCACCACCTTCGTGCTGAAGGGCGTGACCGAAAAGCTGGTGATCGATCCCAACGGCTCCAGCTACTCCCACCGGCTGCCCTCGGGCGAATGGCTGCTGGGCGGGGCCGGGAACATCGGCGGGCGCACGCTGAACGCCGCCGCCGAGGGCCGGGACTTCGCCGCGCTGGACGCCGCCGCCGAGGGGCTGATCCCCACCGGCGTGCGCTGCTATCCGCTGCCGGGCACGGGCGAGCGCTTCCCCTTCGTGAAGCCGGACTGCCAGCCCTTCTACATCGGCGACGTGTTCGGCGGCAGGCTGTATCCCGCCGTGATGGAGGGCGTAGGCTTCGCCGAGCGGCTGGCCTTCGACCACATGCTGGCCCTGGGCTGCGACGTGGGCGACGAGATCTGCGCCACCGGTGGGGCCTGCCGCAGCGCGCTCTGGCTTCGCATCCGCGCCAGCATACTGGACCGGCGATTGAAGGTGCCCGAGGTGGTGGACGCCGCCATGGGCTCCGCGCTGCTGGCCGCCTCCGGCGACTTCGGCTCGCTGGGCGCGGCGGCGCAGGCCATGATCCACTACGCAAAGATCGTGGAGCCGGACCCGGCGCTGGTCGCGCCTTATGCAGAGATCTACGCCCGCTTCCGGGAGGATATACGAAACATTTACCGCGTGGAGGTCTGAATGAGCATCTACAAGGACTGTGACATACGGGGCGTCTACCCCACCGAGATCGACGAGCAGGCCGCCTATGCGGTCGGTCGGGCGCTGGCGACGCTGCGGCCCGGGGCGCGGATGGCCGTGGGCGGCGACCTGCGGCTGTCCACCCCGGCGCTGAAGGCCGCTTTCCTGCGGGGACTGACGGACAGCGGCGCGGCGGTGACGGACATCGGCGCGATCCCCACCCCGGCGCTGTACTACGCGCTGAAGCACATGGACGTGGACGGCGGCGCGACCGTCACCGCCAGCCACAACCCGCCCCGATACAACGGCATCAAGTTCATGTTCGGCGCGACGCCGGTGACCCGGCAGGTGATGGACACGGTGCAGCAGACCGTCCGCGCCGGCGCGTTCCGGGAAGCCACCGGCAGCCTCGACGCCCGGGACATACTGCCGGAATACATGGACAGCCTGGCGAGGCGCTTCACCGCGCCGCGGCCGTTGAAGGTCGTGGTGGACGCGGGCAACGGGGCCATGAGCGAGGTCGCCCCGGCGGTGCTGCGCCGCTGCGGCTACGACGTGGAGCCGCTGTTCTGCGAGCCGGACGGGCGCTTTCCCAACCGGGACCCGAACCCCGCCGACTACACCCACCTGGGGGCCGTGTGCCGGCGGGTCGTGGAGGTCGGCGCGGACATGGGCGTGGCCTTCGACGGCGACGGCGACCGTGCCGTGTTCATCGACGAGCGCGGGCGGGCCGTGATGAACGAAAAATCGCTGGTGCTGTTCATACGGCTGCTACTGCGGGACAACCCCACCCCGGTGGTCTACGACCAGAAGTCCTCCTCCGCCATCAAGCGGGCGACGCTGGCCATGGGCGGAACGCCGGTGCCGGAGCGCAGCGGTCACGCCTTCATCAAAAAGCGCTTCCTGGAGGTCGGCGCGGCCATCGCCGGGGAGGTCAGCGGCCACTTCTTCTTCGGGGAGCTGGGCTATGACGACGGGCTGTTCGCCGCGCTGACCATGGCCGAGCTGCTGGCCGGGGCCGACGCGCCGCTGTCCGAATTGACGGACGGCATCGTCTGCCCGCCCATCACGCCGGACCTGCGCATGCACTGCCCCTACGACAGGCAGCAGGCATGGCTGGATAGGGTGGAGCGCCTGGCCGAGGGAAGGGACTGCGCCGTCAGCCACCTGGACGGCGTGCGACTGGAGTTCCCCGACGGCTGGCTGCTGATGCGCAAGTCCGTCACCGCCGAACAGGTCACCCTCCGCGCCGAGGCCGACACCCCGCAGCGGCTGGAGGAGCTGCTGGAGATGGTGAGGGAAGCTATTCCGGAGGCGGAGCTGTAATACAGGCAGGGACCGGATTGCCACGTCGGCCCCGCCGGGGCCTCCTCGCAATGACATCGTTCGTGGCGATTCATCCATATCCTTGCAAAACACAGGGCGGCTTGCAATCTGCAAACCGCCCTGCACTATAATCCCTAGTCCCTAATCCCTGGTTCCCCTAATCCCTAGTCCCTAATCCCTAGTCCCTAATCCCTAGTCCCTATTCCCTACTCCCTCAATTCCTCCGGCAGCCGCCTGCGCCAGGCGCCCTTGCGGTGGGCGATCACGGTCATGACCATGCTCAGCAGCCAGGAGATCAGCAGCGAGGCGAACAGCGCCTGGGGGTTGCCGTTGGGCCAGGCCTCGGAGCGGGTCAGATAGGCCAGCAGGTAGGCCAGCGGCAGGCGGATGACGATGGTGGCGATGATGGAGATCCACATGGGGATCATGGTCTCGCCCGCGCCGCGCATCGCGCCCTGGAGCACCTGGCTGACCGCGAAGGCGATGTAGCCCAGGGACAGCCAGCGCAGACCGTAGATGCCGATGGTGATGACGTCCTCGGTGTCGGTGAACAGCATGATCAGATAGCGCCCGAACAGCAGTATGCAGGCCACCAGCACGCCGGAGGTGATCAGCGCCAGCTTCAGCAGGTCGCGTATGCCCTGGCGGGCGCGCTCGATCTGCCGCGCGCCGATATTCTGGCCCACGAAGGTGGTGGAGGCGGTGCCGAAGGTGAAATTGGGCATCATGGCAAAGCCGTCCACGCGCATGATGGCCACGTTGGCGGCGATCACCGCTGTGCCCAGGGAATTGGTCAGCCCCTGCACCACGATGGCCGACATGGAGAACAGCGCCTGGGTGACGCCCGCGGGCAGGCCCAGCATGCACAGCCGACGGGTGATGGGGCCGTCGGGGATCAGGGTCTTGCGGTTGACGTCGATCAGGTGCTTCATGCCCACCAGCCGGATCAGGCACAGCGTGCCGGAGAGCGCCTGGGCGATGATGGTGGCCCAGGCCACGCCCGCCACGCCCATGTTGAACCGGGCGACGAAGAGTATGTCCAGCACGATGTTCAGCAGGCACGCGATCACCAGGTACACCAGCGGATAGAAGCTGTCGCCCATGCCGCGCAGCACGCCGGAGAGTATGTTGTAGGCCGCGGAGCCCAGCATGCCCAGGAAGATGATCTTCAGATAGATCACCGCGCCATCGGCCACCTCCGCGGGCGGCGCGATCAGGCCGATCAGGAAGGGCGAGGCGAAGAAGCCCAGCACCATCATGACGATGCCGCTGAGCGCGGTCAGCACGATGGTGCTGCCCACCACGCGGCTCAGGCCGTCCCGGTCCTTCGCGCCGAAATACTGGCTGGCCAGTATGCTCGCGCCGGTGGCGACGCCGATCAGCAGCACCAGCAGCAGGTTCAGGATCGGGCCGGCGGTGCCCACGGCGGCCAGCGCCGTGTCGCCGATGTACTTGCCCACCACGATGGAGTCCACCGTGTTGTACAGCTGCTGGGCCAGGTTGCCGATCAGCAGCGGCAGCGAAAACTGAATCAGCTTGTTCATCGGCTTGCCGGTGGTCATATCCTGCACGCCGAAAAAATCCTTCACACGGCTCATCCATCCCATGGCGAAACCCTCCGTAAATCGCGTCTGTCAATTGATGCTATCATATTCCGATGAATATTACAACCGCGCACAGGTGGGTTTAACCCCGCTTCAATATAATGATTTGTTATACCATTTGTTAATGATGTGATAATATTTACACTCCCTTGACGTTTCAAATCCCCGCGGCGGCGGCGCGAAACGCCCCGGGCCTGTTCATTTTGCAATTCCCTGCGCATAATGTTTCCCGGGTCGGTCCCGCGCGGCCCAATGCTGCATCATTTGATGCAGGCGCTCCAGATTCTATAATCAGATTTTATATGACATAAACGATTAATCATTTGACTTTATCGTTTTACAATCCTACAATAATATATCATAGACAGCGGAGCATCGGACGGTCCCGGGTCGCGGCGGCCGTCCGGATTCGCATTCGTTCGGCCGGAGGGAGGGAGCGACATGAAGGACCGCGCCGCCGAAACGCGCATATTCGAGCAGTACCCCATCGTCCGGGCGGTGCTGGCGCTGGCGGTCCCCACCGTCATCAGCCAGATCATACTGGTGATCTACAACATGGCGGACACCTTCTTCATCGGCCTGGCCGGCAGCGACGCCATGATCACCGCGGTCACGGTGTGCATGCCCGCCTTCATGTTCCTCTCCGCCATATCGAACCTGTTCGGCGTGGGCGGGGCCAGCGTGATCGCCCGGGCGCTGGGCGCGAACGACGTGGGCCGCGCTCGCAGCACGGCCGCATTCGCCTTCTGGGGCTGCGCGCTGGTGACGCTGGCCTATTCCCTGGGCGCGGCGCTGCTGATCCATCCCTTCGTGAACCTGCTGGGCGGCAGCGACCCGGCGGTGCACGGCAGCGCCTGCCGCTACCTGACCTGGACGGTGGCGCTGGGCGGGCTGGCCACGTCGCTGAACGCGCTGCTGGGCCACCTGGTGCGCTCGGAGGGGCGGTCGGTGCAGGCGGGCTTCGGCATCGCGCTGGGCGGCGTGCTGAACATCGCGCTGGACCCGCTGTTCATGTTCGCGCTGCTGCCCCGGGGCAACGAGGTGCTAGGCGCGGCCATCGCCACCAGCCTGTCCAACCTGATCGCCATGCTGTACTTCCTGGCGGTGCTGTGGGTCAACCGCGGGCGCTCGGTGCTGTCCCTCGCGCCCCGGCGGGAGGCGCTGGCCGGGGGCATCCCCGGCGAGGTGCTGGCCACGGGGCTGCCCGCCTGCCTGATGACGCTGTGCGAGAACATCTCCTACGCGGTGCTGGACAACCTGATGGCCCTGTCCGGCACGGTGATGCAGGCCGGGCTGGGCGTGGCCAAGAAGGTGAACATGCTGGCCCACTGCATGGCCCGGGGCATGGCCCAGGGCGTGCTGCCGCTGATCGGCTACAACTACGCCGCCCGGAACTACCGGCGCATGAAGCAGGCCGTGCGCATATCGATGCTGATCTCCGTGGGCCTGTCCGCGCTGTGGATGGCCGCCAGCCTGCTGCTCAGCCGCCCGCTGATCGCCCTGTTCATACAGCACGGCTCCGATTCCGTGACCTACGGCGCGCGCTTTTTGCGGATACTCTGTCTGGGCGGGCCCTTCTCCGCCTGCGCCTACGCCATCATATCCTTCTTCCAGGCCGTGGGCGAGAGCCGCAAGTCCTTCGTGCTGGCCGTACTGCGCAAGGGCCTGCTGGACATACCGATGATGTTCATGCTGCTGCGGGCCATCCCGGTGTACGGCATCGTGTGGG
Source organism: uncultured Eubacteriales bacterium (assembly GCA_900317565.1). Lineage (GTDB taxonomy): Bacteria > Bacillota > Clostridia > Christensenellales > Aristaeellaceae > UBA2862. The sequence goes on along the minus strand of ONHI01000028.1, from coordinate 4,488 downwards.
CGACGCCCATCGCGGACGTGCTGTGCTGCGTCACGGCCCTCATGCTGTTCACGGTGTTCGCCGCGAATCTGTCGGACCGGCCCGGCTATGAGCTGGCGCTGGCCCCGGCGCGCAAATAAAGGCTCATTACGGAAACCTATGTGATGCATAACTCCCTCCGTCAACCCTTCGGGCTGCCACCTCCCTCTGGGAGGGAGGCTTAAAAACCTGTCTTCGCCGCCAAGAGGCTCCCTCTCTGAGGGAGCTGGCACGCGAAGCGTGTCTGAGGGAGTAATGGGCGATTCCCCTGAAAACCGTGCATACCCAAATAAACGCCGCGCCTGCCCTTGACGAAACAGGCATCGCTTAGTATAATATTAACAAATCCTGCGGGATGAAAGGAGCATGATTCCAATGAGCGATGAACTGAACAAGGCGGTCGAGACCGTGAAGGGCAAGGCCCAGGAGATTTTGGACAAGACCGACATCGACGAGAAGGTCGTCGGGGCCGTGAAGGGCGCGCCGGGCAAGGTCAAGGAGCTGCTGGACAAGACCGACGTGGACGAGAAGATCGTCGAGGCCGTGAAGGGCGCGCCGGGCAAGGTCAAGGAGCTGCTGGACAAGACCGATGTGGACGACAAGATCGTCGGCGCGGTCAAGGGCGTGCTGGACAAGACCGACATCGACGAGAAGATCGTCGAGGGCGCGAAGGGCGTCATCGGCAAGATCGGCTCGATGTTCAAGAAGGACGGGGAATGATCCTCCGATAGAAGACGGGGTGAGCGGCGCTCACCCCGTCTTTTTCATCGGACCTGTCCGTCCCCGTGGATGATATATTTGTAGGTCGTCAGCTCCTCCAGCCCCATGGGGCCGCGGGCGTGCAGCTTCTGGGTGGAGATGCCCATCTCGCAGCCCAGGCCGAACTCGCCGCCGTCGGTGAAGCGGGTGGAGCAGTTCAGGTACACCGCGGCGCTGTCCACGCCGGCGGCGAAGGCGTCCAGCACCGCCGGGTCGTCGGACACCACGGCCTCGCTGTGGCCGGTGGAGTGGGCGGCGATGTGGGCGATGGCGCTGGCGGCGTCCGGCACCACGGCCACGGCCAGTATGTAGTCGAGGAATTCGGTGTCGAAGTCCCGCTCCCCCGCCGGAACGCCGGGAATGCGCTTCGCCGCGGCGGCGTCCAGCCGCAGCTGGACCGGAACGAGCCCCTTCGCGGCGCGATCGTCCACCAGCCGCGCCTTCAGCTTCGGCAGGAATTCGGCGGCCACGGCCTCGTGCACCAGCAGCACCTCCTCGGCATTGCACACGGAGGGACGGCTGGTCTTGGCGTTGTCGATGATGTTCAGCGCCTTCTCCTGGTCGGCGGCGGCGTCCACGTACACGTGGCAGATGCCGGTGCCGGTCTGTATGCAGGGCACCTTGGCATTCTCGGTGACGGCGCGGATCAGGCCCGCGCCGCCCCGGGGGATCAGCAGGTCCACCAGGCCCACGGCGGTCATCAGGTCGTTGGCGCTCTGGCGGGTGGTGTCCTGCACCAGCTGCACCAGCGCCGCGGGCAGCCCCACGGATTGGAGCCCCGCCTGCATGGCCGCGACGATGGCGTTGGCCGAGCGGAAGGCCTCCTTGCCGCCCCGCAGCACGCAGGCGCTGCCGGCCTTCAGGGCCAGCGCGGCGGCGTCGCTGGTGACGTTCGGGCGGCTCTCGTAGATGATGGCGATCACGCCCATGGGCACGCGCACCCGGTCAATCACCAGGCCGTTGGGGCGCTCCACCCGGCGGATCACCGCGCCCACCGGGTCCGGCAGCGCCGCCACCTCGCGGATGCCCGCCGCCATGCCCTGCACGCGCTCTGCCGTCAGCTTCAGTCGGTCCAGCATGACCTCGCTGATGTGGCCCTTCGCGCCTTCCATGTCCAGGTCGTTGGCCGCCAGGATCGCGTCGGTGTGCGCCAGCAGCGCGTCCGCCATGGCGTTCAGCGCCGCGTCCTTCTGCGCCGTGCCCGCGCCGCGCAGCGCCGGCCAGGCCGAACGGGCCGATTTGAGGATATCGATGGTAGTCATGATGATGCCTCCATTGCGATGTCGGGGGAAAATGAGTGTGGAGTGTGGAGAGTGAAGCGTGGAATGTGGATTTGAACAGGCGTCCCCAATTCCTAATTCCTCATTCCTAATTCCTCATTCCGATAAAGCGCGTTCCCACCTGTTTGCCGTCGATGATGTCGTACAGCAGCTCGGGGCGCGCGCCGTTGGCGATGACCATGTCGATGCCGGCCTCCCCGGCGATGCGGGCGGCGCGCAGCTTGGTGACCATGCCGCCGGTGCCCAGGGAGGAGCCGTTGCCCCCCGCCAGCGCCTCGATCCCGGGGGTGATGGCCTCCACCACGGGGATCAGCCGCGCATCCTCGCCGGATCTGGGGTCGGCGGTGTAGAGCCCGTCGATGTCCGACAGCAGCACCAGCAAATCCGCGCTCACCGTGGCGGCCACGATGGCCGACAGCGTGTCGTTGTCGCCGATCACGATCTCGTCGGTGGCGATGGTGTCGTTTTCGTTGATGACGGGCAGCGCGCCCAGCTCCAGCAGCCGGTACAGCGTGTTGTGGAAGTGGCCCCTGCGGCCCGCGTCCTCCACGTCGCTGCCGGTCACCAGCAGCTGCGCCACGGTGTGGTTGTACTCGGAGAACAGCCGGTCGTAGGTGTACATCAGCTCGCACTGGCCCACCGCGGCGGCGGCCTGCTTGGTGGGGATGTCGGCGGGGCGCTCCTTCAGCGACAGCTTGCCCACGCCCATGCCGATGGCGCCGGAGGACACCAGGATCACCTCGTGCCCGGCGTTCTTCACGTCGCTCAATACCTTGCACAGCGCCTCCACGCGCCTTATGTTCATGTGTCCGGTGGGATGCGCCAGCGTGGACGTGCCCACCTTCACGACGATTCTCACGGAATATCACCTCGATGCTCATAACCGGCGCTTTCCCGCCGGTCCGAAACCCTTCGGTCGCTCCACTTCATTTTAGCACATTAACGCGCTGGCGGCAACGCCTGATTTGGAAAAATATGCATGAATCGCGTTACACTTCCGCCATGAATTCGTAATTTGCCCTGGGGGCGGCGGCGTGGTATAATATACAAAAATATCGCGTTTGAGAGGATTTACCATGAAAAAGCTGTTGTGCCTGCTGCTGGTCCTGGGGCTTTGCGCGTGCTGCGCCCTGGCCGAGGACGGCGCGGAGAAATACGAGGTGCGATTCGACGAGGGCTTCAGCCTGACGATCCCGGCGGGCTGGGTCAGCTATCCCATGGAGGACGAAGTCATACGCTACGCCCTCGGCGACGGCGCGGGCGAGCGCTTCCTCTACATACTGGTGGAGCCCACCACGCTGACCGACTTCGACCAGCTGCGGCAGAGCATCGACGACCGGGAGGATTGCGGCAAGGCCAGCCCCCTGGATCTGAACGGGCTGCCCTTCGCGGCGTTCATCGTGCCCGGACTGAACGCCAGCGGCTGCGCCACGCTGCTGGACGGAACGACCCTCACCTTCCTGTTCACCCCCCAGGACAACACCGACTACATGCTCACCGCGGCGGAGATCATGGCGAGCTTCAGGAATTAGGGGGTAGGAATTAGGGAGTAGGGAATAGGGAGTAGGGAGTAGGAATAGGGAAGATTGAATAACAGCCCGGCGGCGTTTGCCGTCGGGCTGTTGTCATGTCCATTGTATATTTATCAGAAGTCGATCTTCTCCTCGAGCCACTGCACCAGGTTGTCCACGGGGACGATCTCCTGCTGCATGGTGTCGCGGTCGCGCACGGTGACGTTGCCGGTCTCGGCGGTGTCGAAGTCCACGCAGATGCAGTACGGGATGCCCGCCTCGTCGGCGCGGCGATAGCGCTTGCCGATGGAGCCGGTCTCGTCGTAATCGCACATGAACCGCTTGGACAGCTTCGCGTACAGCTCCCGGGCCTGATCGCCCAGCTTGTTCTTCTGCAGCGGCATGACGGACACCTTGTAGGGGGCCAGCGCCGGATGCAGATGCAGCACCACGCGGGTGTCGCCGCCCTCCAGCTCCTCCTCGTCATAGGCGTTGCACAGGAAGGCCAGCACCGCGCGGTCCACGCCCAGGGAGGGCTCCACGCAGTAGGGGATGAACTTTTCGTTGGTGGTGGGGTCCAGATACTCCATGCTCTTGCCGGAGTGCTCCTGGTGCTGCTTCAGGTCGTAGTCGGTGCGGTCCGCAATGCCCCACAGCTCACCCCAGCCGAAGGGGAACAGGAACTCGAAGTCCGTGGTGGCCTTGGAATAGAAGGCCAGCTTCTCCGGCTCGTGGTCCCGCAGCCGCAGGCTCTCCTCCTTGATGCCCAGGGAGAGCAGCCAGTTCTTGCAGAACGTGCGCCAGTAGTTGAACCACTCCAGGTCCTCGCCGGGCTTGCAGAAGAACTCCAGCTCCATCTGCTCGAACTCGCGCACGCGGAAGATGAAGTTGCCGGGGGTGATCTCGTTGCGGAAGCTCTT
>ONHI01000241.1 GCA_900317565.1 uncultured Eubacteriales bacterium | reverse complement strand
GGAGACCGGATGAGGTCTTCAATGGCAGGCTTTGCACCTTGCCCGCAACAGAGGAGCGGAGCGTATTGTATCAGGACCTCATCCGCCCCTTCGGGGCACCTTCCCCAAAGGGGGAAGGCTTGGGTGCCGGGCGGCAGCCGCTATTCCTGTTCCCTGGGCCTACCATCTCGCTAAAACCAGTCCACAGGACTGTTCTCCGGGCGCTCGATGTCCCTGTCCCCTACTCCCCAATCCCCAGATACCGCTTGATCTCGGCGATGTAGCGCTCGCCCATGGCGGAGAGGATGGCGTTGTTCTTGACGATGTAGCCCACCTCCATGACGCTGTTGGGATTGGTGCTGTCGGCCTCGTAGGGCACGGCGATGTAATCCTGGCCGTTCAGCTCCTCGCAGATGATGCCGGAGCAGAGGGTGTAGCCGTTCAGGCCGGTCATCAGGTTCAGGTTGGTGGCCCGGTCGGTGGTCTTGATGCTGCGGGGATATTCGTTGGTGGAGAGGATCTCCTCGGCGAAGTAGAAGGAGCTGTCGTCGCCCTGCTCGAAGGACAGGCAGGGATAGGGCGCCAGGTCGTCGAAGGTGATGGACTGCCTCCCCGCCAGCGGGTGGCCCCGCCACAGGTACACGTAGGCGTCGCAGTTGATCAGGTGGTGGAAGGCCAGGCCGCTGGAGTGGAGCAGCTTGAGGAGCGCCTTGCGGTTGAAGTCGCTGAGGTAGAGTATGCCGATCTCGCTGCGCATCTGGGCCACGTCGCTGATGACGGAGAGGGTCTTGGTCTCCCGGATGGCGAACTCATACTTGGCCACGTCGTAGGCCTTCACCATCTCCACGAAGGCCTTCACGGCGAAGGAATAGTGCTGGCAGGACACGCCGAACTTCTGCTTGCGCTCCCCCGCCTTGCCGTACTTCTCCATCAGGTTCAGGTACTGGCCGTAGACCTGGCGGGCGTAGGGCAGGAAGTCCGCGCCCTCGGCGGTCAGCGTCACGCCCCGGCCCGTGCGGTTGAACAGCACGATGCCCAGCTCCTTCTCCAGCTCCTTGATGGCGCTGGTCAGCGAGGGCTGGGACACGTACAGCTTCTCCGCGGCCCGGTTGATGGAGCCGATCTCGGAGATGGTGATGATGTAGTTCAGCTGCTGCAGGGTCATGGCGCGGCCTCCCGTTCCGACTGTTTTGCATCATTATACACGAAGATTATAGCTTTGTCCAATAATTTAGCGTTATGGTATGATTTTTCGCGCAAGCTTGGGGCTGTCTCAACACACATCGGGATGATTGCATCATCGGAGGCGTATGGAGACAGCCCTGCCTCTATGCCAGCATATTCATGACCCGCTGATACAGCGCCGCATCCAGCAGCGCCACCACCCGCGTGCCCTCGGCGGTGTACTCCTCCTCGACCACCTGGCCCTTGCCGTGGATCAGCGACAGCACGCCGCCCATGTCGTAGGGGATCACCAGCTCCGCCCGGTGGCGCAGGGCGGCGATCCTGCGGGAGATCTCCGCCTTCAGCTTGTCCAGGCCCATGCCCTCCTTCGCCGAGATCAGGATGGCGTCGGAGGGCTCGATCATGCCGCCGATGGGAGCCCGGTCCGCCTTGTTCAGCGCCTCCAGGATGGGCTTGTCGGCGGCGCCCAGGTCATTCAGCACCTCGAACACCGTGGCGCGCTGCTGGGCGTAGTTGGGGCTGGAGAGGTCCGAAACCACCACCAGCAGGTCCGCATACAGCGCCTCCTCCAGGGTGGACCGGAAGGCCTGCACCAGCTGGTGGGGCAGCTTGCGGATGAAGCCGACGGTGTCCACCACGAGGCAGGAACGGTTCTCCGGCAGGTCGACGTTGCGCATCACCGGGTCCAGCGTGGCGAACAGCTTGTCCTCCACCAAAACGTCCGCGCCGGAAAGCGCGTTCAGCAGCGTGGACTTCCCGGCGTTGGTGTAGCCCACCAGCGCCACCGTGGTCTGGCCGGTCTTCTCCCGGCGGGCGCGGCGCAGGTCCCGCTGCTTCTTGATCTCCTTCAGCTGGCCCTCCAGGTCGTCGATGCGCTTGCGGATGCGGCGGCGGTCCACCTCCAGGCGGGTCTCGCCGGGGCCGCGGGTGCCGATGCCGCCGCCCAGCCTGGACAGGGACGTGCCCAGGCCGGTGAGCCGCGGCAGGCGATACTTCATCTGGGCCAGCTCCACCTGCAGCTTGCCCTCGGCGGACTGGGCCCGCTGGGCGAAGATGTCCAGGATCAGCGCCGTGCGGTCGATCACCCGCACGCCCAGGATGTCCTCCAGG
>ONHI01000039.1 GCA_900317565.1 uncultured Eubacteriales bacterium | reverse complement strand
ACACAGCGACACCGCGTCCGTCAGCGCGTAGCCCATCACCGTCGCCAGCGCCGCGCCCCACGCGCCCCAGCCCAGCACGCTGATGAAGATCGGGTCCAGCACGATGTTCAGCAGGGAGCCGGAGACCGTGCCGATCATCGACTGGGCGGCCATGCCCTCGCTGCGCATCAGGTTGGTGTGGATGAAGCTGAGTATGACCAGCGGCGCGCCGGCCACGATCACGGTGTAATAGGACCTGGCGTGGCGCAGCGTGTTTTCACTCGCGCCCAGCAGACCCAGCATGGGCCGCCGGAGCAGCAGCAGCAATGCGCTGACCCCGACGCCGGTGAGCAGGGCATAATAGAAGCAGAAGGCGCTCACCCGCCCCGCGCTGGCCCGGTCTCCCCCGCCCAACAGCCGGGAGATCAGCGAGCTGCCGCCTTGGCCGTAGATGTTGCCGATGGCCATCAGCGCGGTGAACAGCGGCCCGCACAGCGATACCCCGGCCACCAGCATGGCGTCGTTGGTCTTGGCGATGAAATAGGTGTCCGCCAGGTTGTAGATGAGCGTCACAACCATGCTGAACACCACCGGCAGCGCCAGCTTGAAATAGGTCGGGACCAGCCGGTCCGTGTCAAACAGCTTTCCCTGACTCATGGAGCATCCCCCCAGCCTCGATATGTGTCATATATATTATAAACACAAAGTCAAGGGGCGGAGCCATCAGGCTCCGCCCCCAACGATCCATCCGTGGATCAGACGCTTACGGCAGCTCCGGCAGGTGGGTGGTGTTGCCCGCCTCGTAGGCCTCCAGGCGCTCGTCCATGATCTCCTGATAGCCGGCATCCAGGAAGGCCTGGCTCAGCTCTTCGTACAGGGAATCAAACTCAGCGGGATCGCACTTGACCAGCTTGGCATAGTACTCCTGCCACAGGCTCAGCAGCGTGGCGCTGTACTCGGATTCGCTCTCGATGGCGACGGCGAACACCGGGTCGGAGTAGGCCTTGCCCTCGTCGGCCAGCTTCTTCAGGTCGTAGTAGTTGTTGATCAGCGCCTCGGTGAAGTCCTGGGGCAGGCCCACGGGGCTCATCTGCTGGATGGTCTGCTCGATGGTGCCGATCTTCTTGGAGGCGTGCACCAGGCAGGTCATGTCGATGTTGTTGTTGTGGTTCAGCATGTGCTCGCCGGTGTAATCCAGCATCACGGGCAGGCCGTCCTCGCCCATCTCATAGGTCTCGCCCTCGATGCCGTTCTCCAGAACGAACAGGTTCTCGGGCTGGATCATCCACTCCATCAGCATCCAGGCGGCCTTCAGCTGGTCCTCGGTGGCCAGGGAGGAGAAGCCCACGATCATGCCGAAGGGGTTGTCGGCGCGGATGGCGCCGGTGTTGATGCCTTCCTCAACGCCTGCGAAGGGGCTGGCGATGGCCAGCTCGGCGTCGGGATTGTTCTCATAGAACGCGGTCAGCCAGGCCATGTTGTTGGCGATGTAGCCGCCGTAGGAATAGGTCTTGCCGTTGATGAAGTCGGTCTGCAGGATGTCGGTGCCCTGGCCGCCGCTGTTCTTCTCCAGATCGAACTCGCTGGAATACCAGCCCATGTGATACTCGTCGTTCAGGCGCTTCATCATGCGCTGGGTGGGATACCAGGGGAAGCAGGGCGTGCCCAGGGAGGAGTGCATGGCCCACTCGGCCTCGTCCACCGGGAAATCACGGAAGGCGAAGTTGGCGATGTAGGCGTTGGTGGGGATGCCCAGGCCGAGGGGATATTCGCAGATGCCCGCCTCGATCATCTTGTTCATGGCGTCCTTCTGCTCCTCGTAGTTCACGGGAACATGATCATAGCCCACCTGGCGCAGCCAGTCCATGCGGACGAAGGTGGCGAAGGCGAAGGTGGTGTTGTAGTACGGACGCTCGGTCAGCACGAAGTAGGTCTCACCGTTGATGTCGGTGTAGCCCAGCTGGTTGTTGTCCACCATGGCCTGATAGAAGGTCGGGGCGACCTTGGCGAAGGCATCCAGGTCGATGGTGGTCATGGCGCCGTCGTTGGCCCACTGCGCAACCTTCGGATAGTCATACTCCATCATGATGGTGGGGGTCTCGTCGGCAGCGATCAGCAGGGAGTACTTGGTCATGACGTCGCCGCGGGGAATGGCCACGTACTTCACTTCGATGTTGTACTTCTCGCCGAAGTTGTCCTGGATCCACTGGGTCCAGTAGTTGTCGTCAACCGCGGGATAGCCTTCCTTGGAGCGGTCATACACCGGAACGGTGATGGTCACGCGCTCGGCAAAGGGCTCCCAGGAGTCGATGCCGGTGGCTTCCTCGGCGGAAGCGACGCTGACGATGCCAAGGCTCAGAACGAGGGCCAGGGTCAGAAGAACGGAGATGAACTTCTTCATAGGGTCAATACCTCCTTTTTATTCCAATCCGCAAACGCGGTCTGGTTCACACTATACCACTCACTAATGCCTGTTGCCTATTGCCTAATGCCTAATTATCCCTTCACCGCGCCGATCATCGTGCCCTTCACGAAGTATTTCTGCACGAAGGGATAGACCATCATGATCGGCAGCGTGGCGAACATGACCACGGCGGCCTGAAGCACCTCGGGCGTGGATTCCACCGCCGCCGCCTCGGAGAGGCTCACGGCGTCCTGGCCGCTGTTGAGCACCATGTTGCTCAGCAGGTATTGCAGCGGCTGCAGCGCCTTGGTGGTGATGTAGTACTTCGCGTCGGCATAGGCGTTCCAGCGGCCCACCGCGTAGAACAGCGACAGCGTCGCAATGATGGGCTTGGACAGCGGCAGCACGATCATGAACAGTATCTGGAAGTGGCTCGCGCCGTCCAGGTCCGCGGCCTCGTACAGGCTGTCGGGGATCGTGGAGCGTATGAACGAGCGCATGATCAGCATGTTGTACGGGCTGAAGGACAGCGGCAGCACCAGCACCCACATGGTGTTCAGCAGCCGCAGGTCCTTGTACAGCAGATATTCGGGGATCAGGCCGGCGCTGAAATACATCGTGAACATCAGTATGAACGCGAACAGCGGGCGCCCCTTCAGCTCCTTGCGGGCCAGCGGATAGGCGGCGAAGGTGGTCACGATCATGCCGATGATGGTGAACAGCAGCGTCATCCAGATGGTGTAGATCATCGAATGGGTCAGCTGGCCATCCCGGAACACGGAGGCGTAGGCCTCGAAGTTCAGCCCCTTGGGCCACAGATAGACCTGCTTGGACAGCACCGCGGTGTTGGAGGAGATGCTCTTGGCCGCGATGTGTATGAAGGGTATGATGCAGGTCAGCGACAGCAGCAGGATCACGAACGCGATCACGAGATCGCTGACGCGCACCCGGTTGACGCCGGTGAACACCGACTGCTTCTTGTTAATGCCTTGCGTCATCTGTGCTGCACCCCCTTACAGAAGTCCGTCTTCGCCCAAGGCCTTGGTGACGCGGTCCGCAACCAGCACCAGGATCAGGCCCACCGGCGACTGGAACAGGCCGACGGCGGTGGCGCGGCTGAAGTTGGAGCCCGCGAGGCCCTTTTCATAGATGTAGATGGCCAGCTGGTACTGGAAATCCTTGACCTGCACGTTGCCGAAGGAATCCAGGCGCTCGAAGTTGGAGCCCATCACGCGGCCCAGGTTCATGATCAGCAGCGTGACCATCGTGCCCCGGATGCCCGGCAGCGTCACGTTCCAGATCTTGCGCCAGCGGCCCGCGCCGTCGATGGTGGCCGCCTCATAGAGGTCCGGGCTGATGCCGGTGATGGCCGCCAGATAGATGATGGAGCCCCAGCCCATGTTCTGCCATACGCCGATCAGCAGGTAGGTCACCGCCCAGTGCCACTTTTCGGTCAGGAACGGTATGCCCTTGTCGATGACCCCGATGTTGCGCAGCAATATGTTCACAAGGCCCGTCTCCGGCTTGAACAGCGACAGCGACACACTGGCGATGATGACCCAGGACAGGAAGTGCGGCAGGTAGAGCACCGTCTGGCTGACCTTCTTGTAGCGCTCGAACCGCAACTCGTTCAGCAGCAGCGCCAGTATGATCGGCACTGGGAAGCCCACCAGCAGGTCCAGGAAGTTGAACGCCAGCGAGTTCTTCAGCGCCCGCAGGAAGTCCTTGTCCTTGAAAATCTTCTGGAAATTCTCCATGCCCACCCAGGCGCTGCCCGCATAGCCCTTGGCGGGCTTGTAATTCATGAAGGCAATGCGCAGCCCGGGATAGGCGGCGTACTTGAAGATCAGCACGAACGCGATCGGGATCAGCAGCATCAGATAGAGCTCCCAATTGCTCTTGAAATAGGAGCCCAATTCCCGTCTGCGCTCCCCGCGCGTCATCAACGTGGTTCTGGCCATGGCCAATCCCCCTTCTGTATCGGTCGCCGCTGTATCATTGAGACAATAATCCCTTTTAATTTACATTGTACAGTAAACTTTAAGTTATTTCCAATCATTTATGCGCGACTTCTGAGCAAATATGATCGTAATGAGCGATCCCGCTCAGACCTGGACGAATTTCAGCTCCTCCGGCCCGAGGGCGACGCGCGTCGTCCCGCCCGGCCATTCGATGTTCGCCTCCACGGGGGCGTTGGCGTCGTTCATGACCACCAGCGTCTTCGAGGCCGGGAACCAGGCCGTCTCCACCATCGGATCGTCGCTGATACCGGCATCCTTCCCCGTCCTGCCGGTCATGTGCAGCAGCAGCTCCAGCAGCATCCGCGCGGCCGCGGGGCTGTATTCAAAGCCGCTGAGCCACGCCGCACAGCCCTTGCCGAAGGCGTGCAGCGTCATCCGGGGCGCGCCGCCCTCCGCGACCAGCACTTTGGTCTCCGGGTCCGTCAGCCGCGCGCCGGGCATGGCCGCCAGCGCGTCGTCGCACACGGCGAAGGGCGCAGGCTGTACCTCGAAGCTCCAGGGCGCGTGGCAGGCGTATTCGCCATGATCGATGTCCACGCCCAGCACGTGTGCCAGCCGCAGGAAGCTGTCGCCGCCAGGGCAGGCGGAGGGCTCCGCCACGCCGATCAGCGCGCCGCCCTCGCAGACAAAGCGGGTGATCTCCGCGACGAGTTCCGCGGAATTCCATACCTCCCCGCCGGACCAAGCGTCCCCGGCAAAGCCCGCATTGATGAGCACGTCCACGTCCTTCAGGCCGCCGCTTTCTGCCTGCTGGAAGTCGATGAATCGCACGTCCACCGGCAGGCCGGACAGGGCCTCGTTCACATGGATCAGCGGATTCGCGTCGGTCTCGTGGAAGTGGCCGGACAGCGTCCAGGAGCGCAGGCTGCCCCAGGTGTGCAGCACCGCCACGCGGATGGGCAGCAGCGCAGGCGCGCCTTCGGCGTGCAGCGCCTTCAGGCGGCGGAACTGGCGTCCCATCTCGCCGATGGCGTCCACGAACTCGGGATAGCCCTGGGTCAGGTGCAGATAGCCGCCCAGGCCGATGCGCTCCACTGCCTGCCGGGCCAGCGCCCTGCGGGCGTGCAGCCAGTAGGCCACGGCGTCCCGCTCGGGATGGCCGCCCTCGGAGAACGTGGGCAGGCCGCCCAGCCCCACCGGGAACAGGTAGGGATGGAAGCGCAGCTCGTGCACCGGCACGTCCGCGCCCGCGCACAGGCGGCACTCGAAGCCGGAGAATATGCACTTGATCAGGCCGTCGAAGCCTATGGAAGCGAAGTATTTGCCGTAGGGCTCCATGCCCACCCAGCTGTCGTCGTAGAACACATAGGCCTGCTTGCCGTGGCGGTGGATGATCTCCACCAGCACCTTGGCCTTCTCGGCGACGAAGCGCTGTATGAAGTCCATGTAGTCCCGCTTGTGGGCCGTGGGCGGGCGGTGGGTCGCCTGCAGCTTGCCCTTGTTGATGAAGTCCTCGGCGGTCAGCGCGTAGCCGTACTCCGCCTCGAAGGCCTTCAGCGCGGCGGGGCTGACGGTGAAGTCATAGCTGCCCCAGTCCACGAAGCGGCTGCGGCGGCGCATATCCTCGCCGAAGATCCAAACGAAGTTGTAGAACAGGGAGGTCAGCCGCACCACGTTGGTCTGCGGGTTGTCGACGCACCACTTCTCCAACCAGTCCTGGAGGTATTCCCAGGCCAGCGGGTGCCGGGGGTCCAGCTGGCGCAGGTGCTCGCTGGTCCAGTGGTTGGTGGTGTGGTTGTACATGTTGATCTCCTCCCATATGCGCCAGCACAGGAAGGAGGCCGTGTAGCGGTGCCACGGGGTGCAGCCCGTGACCGTGATCCGGCCGTCGGCATAGGACCAATTCTCCCGGGGCACGACCTCGCCCGCGGTGCGGTCCCAGACCTGCCAGTATTCCAGCGCCTCAGGGCTGTCGTTGAGCTGGAACTGCTCGTCGAAGTACCCCTTCAGGGGCTCGATGACCGCCTCCGGGCCCTCGGCAATGACCGCGTCGGAGGACAGGAAGGTCTGCTGCTGGGCGTCGGGATGGGCCTCGGCAAAGGCGTTGTGCTCCCGGATGATGCAGATGGTGGAATAGATGCGATAGCCCGCCTCCACGATCTCGGGGGACAGCTTGGTGCCGTCGCTGTCGCGGATCACGTCCGCGCCCCACTTCTTTGCCAGCTCAAGGGTCAATTGCTCGTATCCGGCCTCGCCGGGCAGGGTAAAGCCGCCCTGGGTGAAGTTCTCTTTCATCGCGCCGTCCTCCTTGATATCGATTGTCGTTATCGAAACGGCAGAATGCTGCCTTTCATAATATGATTATAACAATCTTAACAGGAAATATCTATTATTAAATGAAAGAAAATTGTGCAAATACGATCATAAATTATGGATTGTGCAAACGCGGGAAAAGGGATATAATGAATGGCGGAACCTTCGCTTCGCTCAGGATGACGAGCGTTTCACGGTACAGATGGGGGCAAGGCGTCCGTAATTCGCCTCCGTTCGGAAGGAGGTAGCCCATGTCAAGGCCAAAGCGCACGGTGCTGGAATACCGCAGCTACGAGCTGCCCGCGGGCTTTCCGCTGATCGTGCTGACCGGGGACGAATGGCACATCAGCGCCACGCCCAGCGGTCGCCTGCACTTTCACAACTGCCTGGAGATCGGCATATGCCATTCCGGGGCGGGCACCATGCTGTTCAACCGCCAGTCGGTGGAGTTCGGCCCGGGCTTTTTGACCTGCGTGGCGCGGAACACCCCCCACACCACCTGGTCCAGTCCCGGCGACACCAGCCTGTGGAGCTATCTGTTTCTCGACCCGGAGCTGCTGCTGGGCGAGAGCGTCTTCCAGCAGCTGGCGCTGCCCTCCCAGGGTCAGGACTTCCTGTCCGACAGCCACATCGTGCTCTCCCCGGAGCAGGCGCCCTGGGCCGAGAGCCTGATGCAGGCCATACTCGCGGAGCACGCCCGGCAGGCCCCGGGCTATCAGTTCAGCATGCGGGGCTATTGCATGGCGCTGCTGGTGCACCTGCTGCGCGCCTATTACAGCGGCGATTACGCGGACACCGCCCGGGACGCCAGCGCCCACGTGATCTCCCCCGCCCTGGATTACATCCGCAGGCACTACAACCGGGATTTCGACCAGGACCGACTGGCGAGCCTCTGCCACCTGAGCGTGTCCCACTTCCGGCGGCTGTTCAAGGAGCAGATCGGCGTTTCCCCACTGACCTTTTTGCACCAGACCCGGATATTGAACAGCTGCATACTGCTGCGCTCCTCCGAGCGGCTGATCTCCGAGGTCGCCTCCACGGTGGGCTACGATTCGCTCAGCGGCTTCAACCGCCACTTCCAGCAGATCATGGGCCGCACGCCGTCTGAATGGCGCAGGACCTCCGGAAGCGCGGGAAGGCCCTCGCTGCTGGAATTCACCGGCTGGACGAGGGCCGAAGCGCTGGATGAAGGGAATGAAACTACTGGCGAATCATCAGCTCCGTGAGCATCAGGAAGGTCAGGCCCTGGCCGTAGGCGGTGGGCGTAACGATGATATCTTTATAGTGCTGCAAATTGTGGCCCATGCCGGTGCCGCCGGAGACGCCCTGCACCGCGCCGGTCTCGTCGATCTGGTCCAGCACCGCGTTGGCGGACAGCATGGCCATGGCCTGGTAGGGCTCCTGGGGCAGCCAGCCCATGCGCAGGCCCTTCAGCACGCCGTAGGCGATGGCCGCGGTGGCGCTGGTCTCGCAATAGCTCTCCTCCACGTCGATCAGCGTGGTGTACAGGCCGTTCACCCGCTGGTACTTCCACAGCGCCAGCACCTGGTCCAGCCAGGCGGAGTGTATCATGCGCATGGCGGCGTCGTCCCGCTTGGTGATGTCATAGAGCTCCACCGCGGCGGCGGTGAACCAGGCGTTGCCCCGGGCCCAGAAGGCCTCGGCGAAGTTGTGTCGCCGGTCGAAGCTCCAGCCGTGGTAGAACAGGCCGTTGACCTTGTTTTGCAGGTAGCGGATGTGCATCAGGAACTGATATTCCGCCTCCTCCACCAGCTTTGGGCGGTCCAGCACCACGCCCGCCTTTGCCAGGAACAGGCACACCATGAACAGCGTGTCGCACCAGAGCTGCTGATAGTGCTTGTTCCAGACGGTGCAGTGCTGCATGCCGCCGTACTCGGTGCGGGGCATCTGCTGCATCACCCATTCGATCCAGCTTTCGATCACGGGCAGGTACTTCTCGTCGCCCGTCTCGTCGTACAGGCAGGTGAGCGTCAGCACCGGGGCCACCGTGTTCACGTTCCGGTGGGGCTGCTCCGGGCGGCCCAGCATGTCGTCATACCAGCCCTTCAGATAATCGAGTATGCTCCTGTCCCCGCTCTGCTGATAGGTCTTGTAGATGCCGTAGAGGGCCACGCCGGTGGGCCACTCCCAGTTGTTCATGGTCAGATGTCCCCGGGACGGGTCGTTGCCGTCCGCGCGCTGGAGCATGCCCAGCACCTTGTCCGCTATCGCCTTGTAATCCACTTTTATGCCGCCTTTCCTATAGTTTCGGTTGCTTTGATTATAGTTTTCATACGCCCCTGTGTCAACGTCCGATCTTGAATATATCCTCCAGCCCGTCCATCGTCAGCGCCTGGGACGGGTCGAATTCATCCGAATCCATGTAACTGTAGATCGCGTCCAGCAGCGCCCTGGCCTCGGGATATTGCTGTATCTCCCGGAGGCCGACGCTGGAAAACAGCAGCCTGCCGCTGCCCACGCGGCATTCGAAGAGCTGCGCCAGGGACCGGAGCGTGGCGTAGCTGTCCGGCTGGGCGACGATGGGCTCCAGCGTCCGCGGAACCTCCACCGCCCGGCGGGTCGCCATGGGCCACCACTGCCAGTTCGTGTGCGTCTCCGTGGGGAAGCGCCGGAAAATGGGATGATCGGCGTCGATCCGCTGGCCCATGGTGCCCGACTGCCACGGGAAGGTGCCCACCGACCAGAAGTCCGTGGAGAAGCGGGAGGGCACCGAACGCAGCGGCGCGGACATGGGCGGATCGAGGAACACGCGCCTGCCCGCCTCCAGGGCCGCCTTTGCCCCGGCAAGGCTGTCCGCCGCAACCACGCCTTCCGGGCAGCGCGGCTCGACGCGGGGATAGACCCACAGCGGGTAGCGATTGACGGTCTCCCCCGCCTCCAGCGCGAGCTCCAGCCGGGTGGGCCGCGCGACGAAGGACAGCGGGATATCGATCCTGCCCGCCGGGGTCAGGCCGCCCTCGGGGAATGCCCGGGCGGGCAGCTCGCCGCCCAGGGCGACGTCCTCCCCCTCCAGCCGCCAGCGCAGCGGCCCCGGGATCGCCCCCTTGCCATAATTGGCCACGACGATGGGCGCGGACAGCGTCTCCCCGCTCTCCCAGGTGTACCGCTCCAGCAGCGCCAGCGGCAGTCGGCTGCGGAAGAACGCCGCGAAGCGCTCCGGCCGGGCGAAGTCATGGGGCTTGGGCTGCAAATGGCTGTTCAGCATGCCCACCAGCGCGGTGCCCTGGCCGGGGAAATCCTGGAGGCCCAGCAGCGACAGGCCCGACATCTCCGGCGTGCGCAGCGCGGCCTCGACCTCCTCCCGGTAGCACAGCAGCGCCAGCTCACCGGTGGCCTCCACCCAATCGCGCCAGACCGGCTCCAGACCCTTTGCGATCACCCGATCCCGGACCAGGCGCAGGTTGGCCGGGTCCGTCACGCCGCGAAAGTCCGAGAGCTCGTCAAAGTCCGGCAGCACCTCATACTGCCCCACCTCAAAGCCGAACACGGGCTTTTTGTACGCCGCCCTCAGCCTGGCCATGGTGGCGCTGTAATCGTGCCGCGCGGAGGGATATTCCGTGTTGAGGTGTCCCGGCAGCGCCCCGCCGGTCTGCTTCGAGCCCGCCAGCGTGGCCCGCAGCGCATCGCTGTAGTAGCCGGAGGAGGTGTAGAAGTCGCTGGCAGGGTCGCAGCCGCGCTCGCCGTAGTGGACGTTGGAGCCGTTGGCATAGAGCCGGGTGTCGTCCAACGATCTGGCCATATCCAGCAGCGCGTCCATGCGCTCGTGGCCGGTTTCTCCCGCCGCCAGCTCGTTGCCCAGGGTCAGCATCACAAAGCTGGGGTGGTTGGCGTAGGCCAGCAGTATGCGCCGCAGCTCCGTCCGGTAGTAGCCGTAGCTCTCGTCGCTCTCGAAGGCGTCCCTCGGGTTCCAGTGGGACAGCTCCGGCTGCATCAGCATGCCCAGCGCGTCCGCGGCGGCAAAGGCGGCCTCCGGCGGACACCAGGAGTGGAAGCGCATCACGTTGACGCCGTAGGATCTATAGATTTGCAGTATATCCGTCCACTCCGCTGCGGTCATCGGCGGATGGCCCGTCTCCGGGAACACGGCGCAGTTGGCCTCGCCCCGCAGGAAGATTCGCCTGCCGTTCAGGGCCAGGTGTCCCGCGCCGTCGTCGCCGAAATCCCGCGCGCCAAAGCGCACCGTCCGGGCCTCGCAGCCCTCCGGCGTCGCCGTCAGTTCATACAATTCGCCCTCGTGCTCGTCCCAGCGCCGCACATCCGCCGCAAGGGGCAGGGCGTCGGCCCGAAGCGCGTGCTCGCCCGCGGGCACGTCCACAGATTTCCCGGCCTCATGCGCGAGGGCCGGGCTCGTCAGGCGCACCTTGCCGCGATAGGGCCGCGCGGCGCTCAGATCGATCTGCACATCGATGCGATCGCCGTGGGGATAGACCCGCAGCGCTTCGATGAACACCGGTTCCTCTGTGCGCAGCCGCACGTAGCCCAGCGCGCCGTTCCAGTTGGTCTGGGTTTCGTCCGTCGCCGCCGAGGCGTACACGATGTCGTTCCGGGGCAGGCCGGGATAGCTGTTGTCGCTGACCAGCGTCAGCTCCGCACCGGGGCGGATGAGGCCGGTGACCTCGAACACCTGGGGCGCGCTCAGCGTCTGCGCCGTCCGCCTTGGCGCTTCCGCGCCGTCCACCAACAGCCGCAGGCAGCGGGCGCGCTCCACCTCGAGAAACACGCGCTCGCCGGATTTTGGGTTGAAGTCCACGCGTCGAACGAAGCGCGCCTCGCCCTCATAGGTGTGCCTGCGGGTCAACCGCGTGGCGATGGGGCCGCCCGCCGACGCCAGCGCGCCGCTGCCCAGCTCCGGGTCGGGATGCCAGGTGTCCTCCCCGGTGTCCGGGCCGCCGATGCCGCCCTCGTCCAGCGTGCCCGGCAGATGAAGCGCGCCTTCAAAGCCCGGCAGCGCGGCGCGCCACATACCTTCCAATGAATACAGCATAGCTCAAACTCCCCGCGCAGCGCTATCTTATGATGTCGATCAGCTCATCCCGCACGCCGTCGTAGTGGGGATCGACCAGGCCGAAGTCCTTGCGCTTGTAATTCCAAAGCGCGCGGCCGATGCCGTGGCGCTCCAGCGCGGTATTGATGTCCTTCAGCCAGCGCAGCGCCGAATCCACGGGCGCCTGGTCGATCACGCCGTATTCCCCGCAGTACAGCGGCGCGCCGTTGCGCTCCGCGGCCTCGATGGCGGGGGCAAACAGCGCCTCGAAGAAATCCGGCCCCAGGGCGTCCACCGGCTGCCCGGCGATGGCCCCGGCCAGGTCGAAGGACAGCTGTTCGGACAGCGCCTTGTACTTCTCCAAATCGTCGGGATATGCGACTTCCAGGTCCCGGGGCATGTTCTCCACCCAATAGGCCTTCTGGTGGGTGAAGATCATCGGCTCGTAGCAGTGGAAGTTGTACACCACGTACTCGTCCAGCGGCGCGGACAGCAGCGGCACGCTCTTGACGTTGTTGTAGCGCACGCCGCCCACGACGACCCACGCCCGGGGCGCGAACTCCCGGATGGCTTTGATCGTCCGGTTGGCGATGTCGTTCCAGGGCTCGGCCACCGTCGGGGGCACCACCTCGTTCAGCAGTTCAAAGGCCACGAAGCCCCGCGCGCCGTAGCGCCGGGCCAGCCTGCGCCACAGCGCGATGAACCGCGCCTGCAACGCTGCGTCGTGGAAGAATATCTCCCGGTCGGCGTTCACCTCCAGCGGGTCGAAGGTGTAGCCGAAGGCCTTGTGCAGGTCGATCAGCAGGTTCAGGCCCGCCGCCTCGCACCAGCGCGCGCAGTCGTCGATATGCCTGAGGCCCGCCTCGATGGGCGCGCCGTCCTCGGTCTCGATCCAGTTGTAGTCCACGGGCAGCCGCACGTGGTCCATGCCCATGCCCGCGATATAGCGGATGTCGTCCTCGGTGATGAACGTGTTGAAATACTCCTCAGTGGTGCCGTCGACCTGGGACAGCCAGCCGCCCAGGTTCACGCCGTGCCTGTAGCCGGTGAATTCGCGCATTCGTGATACCTCCCGTATGTAGAGTGTTTTATACCTATCCGTCTTGCAGGGGCGTTCAGTCCGCCTTCTTCCGCACCGCGATCAACTGGGGCGGGTCGTTGGGCTGGTTCATGTAGTGCCGGTGCATGGCGTCATAGCGGCGCGGGTCCAGCGCGGCGGCCCAGCGCAGCAGCGCCTCCAGCTCCCGCGCGCCCTCGGCGTGGCCGGGATAGATGCAGACCGTCAGAAGGCCGTCCCTTTTCAGGATCGACAGCGCGGCGTCCACGGCGGCCAGTGTGGTTTCGGTGCGCGTGGTCACGCCGTGCTCCGCCCCGGGCAGCCAGCCCAGGTTGAAGAGAACCGCGTCCACCGGCTCCGGCACGTGCTCCGCCATGTGCTGATGGCCCACGCACATAAGCGTCGCCCGGTCTGCGAGGCCCTCCGATTCCAGCAGCGCCCGGGTGCGCTCCACGGCTTCGGGCTGCACGTCGAATGCATACACGCGCCCCGTTTTGCCCACCCGCCCGCAAAGCCAGCGGGTGTCCCTGCCGTTGCCCATCGTCGCGTCCACGACCCGCGCGCCCTCTGACAGCGCCGGTTCGATCAGCTCCGCCGCCCAGAACCGGGCCGAGCGAAAGTCGTTCGCCATGTCGGCCTTCCCCCTCTCGTGATCCTATTATATATGAAAACCGGACTTTTGAAAAGGCTGCCGCGGATTCCTTTTTCAATTCCACCAAATCTTTTCACGCCGTTCGTTGAACGGCGCTGCCGGGTGTGCTATGATACACACACATTCATTGACAAGGAGCATTCCCCCATGCAGCGCGACTTGCGGAACCGCAATTCCCTTCGAAGCCTACTGGTCGGCGACAGGGCCTTCTATGCCTCGGTGCTGGCCATACTGGTGCCGATCATCATACAGAACGCCATCACGAACTTCGTGAATCTGCTGGACAACATCATGGTGGGCCAGGTGGGCACGGAGCAAATGTCCGGCGTGTCCATCGCCAACCAGCTGCTGTTCGTGTTCAACCTGTGCATGTTCGGCGGCCTGGCCGGCGCGGGCATATTCTCCGCCCAGTTCTACGGCGCGGACAACCAGGAGGGCGTGCGCAGCTGCTTCCGCTACAAGCTGTACATCGCCATGGGGCTGATATTGCTGGGCACGGCGGTGCTGCTGCCGGGCGGGCGCTTTCTGATCACCCGCTTCCTGCACGAGGAGGGCGACGCCGCCCGCGCGGAGGTCACGCTGGAACACGGGCTGGCCTACCTGCGGATCATGCTGATCGGCAACATACCCTTCGCGCTGACCCAGGTCTACGCCAGCACGCTGCGCGAGACCGGCGAGACCAAGCTGCCCATGTTCGCGGGCATCGCGGCGGTATTCGTGAACCTGACCTTCAACTGGCTGCTGATCTTCGGCCACCTGGGCTTCCCGCAGCTGGGCGTCGAGGGCGCGGCCATCGCCACGGTGATCTCCCGCTTCGTGGAGCTGGGGATCGTGATGATCTACACCCACGCCCACGAGGAGCGCTATCGCTTCGCCAAGGGCATCTACAGCACGCTGCGCATCCCCGGACAGCTGGTGCGGGACATCACCGTGAAGGGCATGCCGCTGCTGGTGAACGAGGCGCTTTGGTCCATGGGCATGACGGTGCTGGCCCAGTGCTATTCCGTGCGCGGGCTGGACGTGGTCGCCGCGATGAACATATCCAACACCATCGGCAACCTGTTCCTGGTCACCATCATGGCCATGGGCAGCGCCACCGCCATCATGGTGGGCCAGACGCTGGGCGCGAACGACATGGAGGGCGCGGTCTCCCAGGCCTGGAAGCTGATCGCCTTTTCCATCGCCCTCAGCGTGGCGACGATGCTGATCATGAACGTGGTCGCGCCGCTGATCCCGCGGGTCTACCGCACCTCCGACGAGGTCCGGGGGCTGGCGACGCAGCTGTTGCGCATCTACTCCTTCTGCCTGCCGCTGATCTCCTTCTGCAACAGCGCCTATTTCATACTGCGTTCCGGCGGCAAGACCATCGTCACGTTCCTGTTCGACAGCGGCTATACCTGGGTCATCGCCGTGCCGCTGGCCTGGTGCCTGGTGCACCTGACGGGTCTGCCGGTGCAGATGATCTACCTCTGCGTGCAGCTGGCCGACTTCATAAAGTGCGTGTTCGGCTTCATACTGGTGCGCAGGGGCGTCTGGCTGAACAACATGGTGGGATAAGCATACGCCCCCGGACGCGCGTTCCGGGGGCGTATGCGCGATCATCATTTGCCGAACAGCTGCACCCAGTAGGTGACGCCGCCCGAAATGTAACAGCAGACGCCGATGCTGCCGAAGCCCGGCCGCAATATGTTGGCCCGGTGGCCCTGGGAGGTCAGCCAGGCTGCCATCACCTTGTCGGCGGTCTTCTGGCCCATGGCAATGTTTTCGCCGTAGACGCGGCCGCTGACTGTGGACCAGGCGGAGCCGTCGGGCCGGGTGTGGCTGAACTTCACGGCGATCTCCGCTGCCCGGACACGCGCCGCCCGGGTCAGCTCCGCGTCCGCGCGCAGCGGCGAAAGCCCGGCCTTCGCGCGCTCGGCGTTCACCTGGCGCACGACCTCAGTGGCCATGTCGGTGCGCTCAGCGCCTTTTTGCGAGGCGACCGGCTGCGGCGCGTACGTCCGTTGCTGCCTGTACCAGGCGGGGCTGGCGCAGGCGCGGGTCTCTGAGATGGCCGCGGGCGCGAGCAGCGCAAGGCACAGCGCTAGGGAAACCATAAATCGCATCTTCTTCATCGGTGAATCATTCCTCTCTGTCATAGAATTGAAATATATTTCACCGATATTTTATATATAGTGGACAATTCTGTCAATCAAATCCTGTGGGATTTACACAAATTGGCAGCGGCGGCAGGAATTGGAAGGCAAACGTACAAGGCCTTTCCTTTCTGGGAGGTTCGGAACATGGAGCAGGACAGGATGCGGGCGGACGCCGCGCTGGTGGTGCGAGGGCTGGCCGCGAGCCGCGAGAAGGCCCAGGGGCTGATCGCCGCCGGGCTCGCCACGGTGAACGGCGCGGCCATAGCCAAGCCCGCGCAAAAGGTTGACGAAGCGGACGTCCTGGCGGTGCTGGGCCAGGCGCATCCCTACGTCAGCCGGGGCGGCCTGAAGCTGGCCCGGGCGCTGGAGGCATTTGACATCGACGTCCAGGACCTGGTCTGCGTCGACGTGGGCGCGTCCACCGGCGGCTTTACCGACGTGTTGCTGAAGCATGGCGCGCGGCACGTCTACGCGGTGGACGTGGGCACGGGCCAACTGGACCCATCGCTGCAGGGGGACAGCCGCGTCACCAGCATGGAGCACGTCAACGCCCGGACGCTGGATAGATCGATGTTCCCCGAGCCGCCCGCGCTGGCCGTGATGGACGTGTCCTTCATATCCATACGGCTGATCCTGCCCGCGCTGTTCGCGCTGCTGGGCGAGGACGGGCGCGTCATCACGCTCATCAAGCCCCAGTTCGAGGCGGGCAGGCAGGCCGTGGGCAAGGGCGGCATCGTCAGCAGGCCGGAAGTGCACCGGCAGGTGCTGCGGGAGCTGTTGGCCTTCCCCCAGGGGCTGGGCTGGCGGGTCCGGGGGCTTGAGGTCTCCCCGATCACCGGCGGAGACGGCAACATCGAATTCCTCGCGGACATCGTGCCGGAGGGCGTCGGCGAAGTCTGGGCGACGCAGGCGGACATAGACGCGGTGGTAAAGAGAGCACATGCAAAAAAGTAGATCCTTCGCTGCGCTCAGGATGACGGAAGACGGCACGACGTCATCCTGAGCGCAGCGAAGGATCTGCCTGTTTCTCTGAGATACTTTATTCCACCCTCACAAACTTCTCCGTGAACTCCCTTCCCGCCGCGCGGAGCTCCGGCGCGTCGTGGAGCAGCGACCACATGTCCGTGGCGCGGCACTCCAGTGCGAAACAGGGATCATCCCGCAACTGCGTCGCGGCGCTGACGATGGGCAGGCGGCTGCGCGCCTTCAGCTCCGACAGCAGATCCTCCGCCCCGGCGCGCACGCCGATCAGCCGCGCATAGGTCGGCAGCGGCACAGCCCCGACCATCGCCCCGTCCACGCCCAGCAGCGCATGGGTGAGCATCCGGCTGAGCCGCGCGCGGGTGTAGCGCTTGCACTTCAAGCCCTCCAGCAGCGCCTCCCGCCCCGGTGCGGTGCGGCACAGCCGGTGCAGCCGGTGCTCCAGGCCCTCGCCCATGTCCGGCAGCGCCGCCAGCTTCCCGGGCTCCATGTCGCGCAGCCTGTACAGCAGCAGATCGTCCATCGGGTGCAGCGCGTCCGGCACGGCGTAGCGCCGCGCGGGCTCCGGAATCGCCGCCAGCGCCGCGGCATCGTCGCCCCGGGCGAAGGCGGCGCGGATCGCCGTGGCCGAGGCAAATTCCCCCATGGCCTCGTCGTGATAGTCCCCGATGCGCCGGACGGCCACTGGCTCCATCCGGGAGCCCAGCTCCGCCAGGGCCCGCAGGTACTCCGCCGCCAGCACCAAGTTGGGCCTGTTCACCGCCTCGAAGGGCACGCCCAGGCGCTCCGCCGCGGCCTCGCCCCGGGCCCGGGCATGGGACATGCCCGCGTCCAGCTTCTCCCGGACCCGCCGCGAGACCTCCTCCGGCTCCTCGGCCTTCAGCGCCGCCAGCGCGCGCAGCAGCGCCATGTCGTCGCTCTCGCTGCCGAAGGAGAGATAATCCGCGCCGAGCCCATCCAGTATCGCCACGCCGCCCCGGGCGAAGGCGTCCGCCGTGCGCACGGCGAACAGCGTGGGCAGCTCGAACACCGCGTCCACCCCACAGCAAAGCGCCATGCGCGCCCGGTCCCACTTGGACAGGCAGGCGGGCTCGCCCCGCTGGGTGAAGTGGCCGCCCATGCAGGCGATCACCCGGTCGCAGCCGGTGCGGCGGCGGGTCTCGGCCACGTGCCATGCGTGGCCGTTGTGGAACGGATTGTATTCGGCGATGATGCCCGCGATCTTCATATCGCAACTCCTTTGCCTGACAGAGGCTGATACACCAGAATTTAAATTGACGTCCGCCCGGGATGGCGGTATACTTGTTTCAGTCGGGCGGAAAACGCGCCTCGTGAACACTTTTCGGAAGGATGATTGCACCATGAATTACGCACAGGAATCCCTGAAAAAGCACGCCGAGTGGAAGGGCAAAATCGAAGTCGTCGCCGTTCCGCCGGTCAAGACGAAGGACGACCTGTCCCTGGCCTATACCCCCGGCGTGGCCCAGCCCTGCCTGGAGATCCAGAAGGACATCGACAAGAGCTATGAGCTGACCCGCCGCTGGAACATGTGCGCCGTGGTCACCGACGGCACCGCCGTGCTGGGCCTGGGCGACATCGGCCCCGAGGCCGGCATGCCCGTGATGGAGGGCAAGTGCGTGCTGTTCAAGGCCTTCGGCGACGTGGACGCCTTCCCGCTTTGCATCAAGAGCAAGGACGTGGACGAAATCGTAAACACCGTGTACCTGCTGTCCGGTTCCTTCGGCGGCGTGAACCTGGAGGACATCTCCGCGCCCCGCTGCTTCGAGATCGAGCGCAAGCTGAAGGAAAAGTGCGACATCCCGATCTTCCACGACGACCAGCACGGCACCGCCATCATCACGCTGGCCGGCCTGATCAACGCGCTGAAGGTGGTCGGCAAGAGCAAGGACGAGATCCGCGTGGTCACCAGCGGCGCGGGCGCTGCCGCCACGGCCATCACCAAGCTGCTGCTCTCCTACGGCATCAAGGACATCGTCATGTGCGACCGCGCCGGCGCGATCTACGAGGGCCGTCCGGACCACATGAACGCCGCCAAGGAGGAGATGGCGAAGCTGACCAATCCCCAGAAGCGCTCCGGCAAGCTGGCCGACGTGCTGGCAGGCGCGGACGTGTTCATCGGCGTATCCGCTCCCGGCACCGTGACCACCGAGATGGTGAAGACCATGAACAAGGACGCCATCATATTCGCCTGCGCCAACCCCACGCCCGAGATCTTCCCGGACGAGGCCAAGGCGGGCGGTGCGCGGGTGATCTCCACCGGCCGCAGCGATTTCCCGAACCAGATCAACAACGTGCTGGCCTTCCCCGGCGTGTTCCGCGGCGCCTTCGACGTGCGCGCCCGGGACATCAACGAGGAGATGAAGATCGCCGCCGCCTACGCGCTGGCCAACCTGATCTCCGACGAGGAGCTGAACGAGGAGTACATCATCCCCGCGCCCTTCGATCCCCGGGTCAAGGACGCCGTGGCCAAGGCCGTCGCCCAGGCCGCGCGGGAGACGGGCGTCAACCGCATCTGATATTGACGGTATATTGACAAAGGATTGAGAAAGCGGATTCTTCGCTGACGCTCAGAATGACGGCGCGGCTTTGCGCAACATTCTGAACGGCAGTGAAGGATCTGCTTTTTATGCCTTATAAACGCACTCCCCGCGCACAAACGTCATTTTCACATTGAAATCCCCGTCCGTGATCAGCACATCCGCGTCCTTGCCGGGCTCCAGCGAGCCCTTTTGGCCGTCCGCGCCGACGGAGCGGGCCGGGTACAGCGAGGCCATGTTCACCACCTCATACAGCGGCAGGTCCGTGTGCGCCCGGAAGTTGCGCACGGCCATATCCATCGTCAGGCTGCTTCCGGCGATGGTGCCGTCCGGGAAGCGGCAGCGTATGCCATCCACCACCACCGTCTGGCCGCTCTGGTCGTGGGGGCCGTCGGGCAGGTGGGCGACCTGTATGGAATCGGTGATCAGCACCAGGTGGTCCCCCTTCTGCCGGGCCATGATCGGAAACAGCATGGGATCGACGTGGAAGGTGTCCGCGATCAGCTCGCAGTAGACCCGCCCGTCGGACAGCGCCGCGCCCACGACCCCCGGCTCCCGGTGGTTCAGGGGCGTCATGGCGTTGAAGGTGTGGGTGGCGTGATCGACGCCCGCCTCCACGCCCGCCAGCGCCTCCCGGGCCGTGGCGTTCGTGTGGCCCATGGAGACGGCGACGCCCAGCGCCGTGGCCTCACGGATGAAGGGCAGCGCCCCTTCCACCTCCGGCGCGACGGTCATCAGCCGCACCACGTCCGTCCAGGGCCGCAGCTTTTCAATGTCGGGCTTCTGGATGCTGCTCTCCGCCTGGGCTCCCTTCTTCTTCGGGTTGATGAAGGGCCCCTCGGCGTGGCAGCCCAGCCCCTGCGCGCCGTCCCAGCCGGGCAAAAGGCTGTCCTTCTGCGCCTGCCGTATGGCTGAAAAGCACTTCTCCAGCACCGGCCAGTCCAGCGTCATCGTGGTGGGCAGCCACGCGGTGGTCCCCCACCTCGCCGCCTGGCGGGACATCCGGCGCAGCTCGTCCAGACTCCCGTTGGAGGCGTCCCCGCCCATGAAGCCGTGGCAGTGCACGTCCACGAGGCCCGGGGCCACATAGCCGCCCTTCGCGTCGATGGTCTCCGCGCCCTCGGGCGGCGCGTCCACGACGCCCGCGATCCTGCCGCCTTCCAGGGCCAGCGCCCTGCCCTTCACCTCGCCCTCCGGGAGGAGTATCGTACCGTTGATGATGTATCGCATAGTTGCCTCCGGTTGTCGATTCCTTTTTCAATATCATAGCACAAAGCCGCAAAAAAGCCAAGGGATGCGCTTGCCATCCCTTGGCTGGACTTGTCAGATCGTCATTGCGCCGTCGCGGCGGCGATCTGCGGCGCGGTCCTGTGCAATATGTCCATGAACTCCTCGCCGGTGATGGTCTCGTGCTCGTACAGGTACTTCGCCAGCGCGTGCAGCTGGGTGGCGTTTTCCTGGAGGATCTTGTAGGCCTTGTCGTACTGGGCGGAGATCAGGTTGCGCACCACCACGTCGATGTGGTTGGCCGTCTCGGCAGAGCAGGCCAGCGTGGTGTCGCCGCCCAGATACTGGTTGGTCAGTTGCTCCATGGCCACCATGCCGAACTCGTCGGACATGCCGTAGCGGGTGATCATCGCCCGGGCCAGCCGCGTGGCCTGCTCGATGTCGTTGGAGGCTCCG
>ONHI01000026.1 GCA_900317565.1 uncultured Eubacteriales bacterium | reverse complement strand
AGCGTGTGCGCGCAGTGTATGACCCCCGGCAGCACCGCCTCCAGCCGCATCAGGCCGCAACCGGTCTTGAATTCGATGGTGTTGTGTTTCATTTTGTTGTTCTCCTTGTGGTAGTATAGATTGTTTTGGGGCGGGCGGCGCATCGCCGCCCCTACAATGGGCATTCCCCCAAATCCCTACTCCCTATTCCCTACTCCCTACTCCCTGGTCCCTCGTCCCCTAATGCCTAATGCCTCATGCCTAATGCCTCTACTCATCTCATCTCCGGCCGATTGATATTCGCGCTGGGCTCGCCGCGCTTGATCTCGCTGGGGGAGACGCCGAACTTCTGCTTGAAAACGCGGCTGAAGTAGAAGGGATCGCAGAAGCCGAAGTTCTGGGAGACCTCGCGCACGGTGTAATGGCCGGTGCGCAGGGCGTTGTAGGCGCTCTCCAGCTTCATGCCCATCTGGTATTCGTGCACGCTGCGGCCCATGATCCTGCGGAAGCGGCTGGACAGCGTGCGCACGCTCATGTGCACCAGCTCCGCGGCCTCCTCCAGGCTGATGAAGCGCTCGGCCTCCAGGCTCATGGCCTTCAGCAGCACGGTAATCCACTCCTCCGATTCGCCCAGGCTGTTGCGGGCCAGGTAGGCCATCTCGTTGAGCATGCCGTAGAGCAGCACCTTCAGCGTGCGCTCCTTGTCATCCCGGTGGGACCAGTACAGGCCGATGATCTCCCGCAGTGCGGCGGTGACGGTGTTGTCCAGGCCGCAGTGCACCACCGTGGGGATGCACAGCATGTTGCCGGAGGCGTACATCCGCGCCTCCTCGGGCGTCAGCTCCACGGCGCTGCGGTCTCCGGGCAGCCGGTTGAAGTGCACGAACATATTGCGCATGTTGGGCGTGCAGGGCGCGGTGCCGAAGTGGTGGCTGCCCGCCCGCAGCACCATCACGTCGCCGGAGACCATGCGGTAATTGACGCCGTCCTGGTTCACCTGCCACTGGCCGTCGTAGATGTACATGATGTCGTGCTCGTCCATCACCCGGTCCACGTGCAGCGTGGGATTGGGATAGAAATTGGTGCCGCAGAGCGTGACCCGACGCTCCAGCGACATGTCAAAAAGGTCGTATTGCACGTCCGCGCTCCTTTCCCAAAAGTCCATTTTTTTGCCGCAATCCACATGCTTCCATGATTATTTTCAAGGACCATTATAGCCGAAAACGTTTCAGAAATCAACGGGGTATTAACGTTAATGTGCTCAATTTATACCGTTTCAGCGGCTTTTTTTCATTTCAAATTCCCCGAAAAACCGCCATTTTACACGAGAATCGCGCCCGTTTCAGTGCATATTGTCCCAACTCGCCCCTTTTTTTCTTAAAATTCGCCCTAACCCCCATCCCGTTGCCCGAAAAGCCATTCCCTAGCCTGCCGCATCCAAAGTACAATAACGGTGACAGGCCGCAGGCCCGGGAAAGGCGGCGGCCAAATAAAAAGAGGAGGTTTCATCAGATGAAACGCGTATTGGCTTTGGTTCTCGCACTGGTATTCGTGCTCGGACTGGCGACCGTTTCCTTCGCCGAGGAAAAGGTCCAGCTGACCGCCCTGTTCATCGCCCACCCGCTGACCAAGAGCGTGGACGAGATGCAGTGGCTGAAGGAGATCGCCGACGACGCTGGCGTCGAGATCGCCTGGGAACAGATCTACACCGACTGGAACCAGCTGAAGACCACCCGCTTCGCCTCCGGTGACATCCCGGACATCCTGATCAACGCCACCGGCGACAGCGACTACACCACCTACGCCGGCCTGTTCGCGGAGCTGACCGACCTGGTCGATCAGTACGCCCCCAACGTGAAGGCCATGTTCGAGGAAGAGCCGGACACCCTGTCCCTGGCCAAGAACCTGGACGGCAACATCTACGCGCTGCCCAAGTTCCAGGGCAAGTGGCCCGACTGCAACGGCGTCTTGTTCATCAACCAGACCTGGCTGGACGCGCTGGGACTTGAAAAGCCCACCACCCTGTCCGAGCTGAAGGACGTGCTGATCGCCTTCCGCGACAACGACTGCAACGGCAACGGCGATCCCTCCGACGAGGTCCCCATGGACTTCAACGGCTGGTTCGGCAGCGCCTATTCCATCAACAACCTGATCGGCTCCTGGGGCATCCAGCTGGTCAACTGGGCCTATGACGGCTACTTCGCCGAGGACGGCGTCGTGAAGAATTACGCCGTGGACGAGCGCTACAAGGCCATGATGCAGTACTTCGCGGACCTGTACGCCGAGGGCCTGATCAACGAGAACGCCATCACCAACGACTACTCCATGTTCCAGAGCCTGTCCCGCGGCGATGCCGACGGCAACGCGCTGGTGGGCGTGGTGTTCGGCTGGGAGGAGACCGACAAGTTCGGCCCGACCCTGTACAGCCAGTATGTGCCCGTGGGCCCCTTCGCCGACGACATCGACGATCTGGCCACCTCCGAGCCCCGCTGGACCTATGACTTCTCCGGCCTGAACATGGGCGCGAACCGCATCTGCATGAGCGCCGCCTGCGCCGCCGACGAGACCAAGGTCGCCGCGGCCATGAAGTTCATCGACGAGTTCTATCGTCCCGACGTCTCCGTGCAGGTCCTGTTCGGCGGCATCACCGACGGCTGCGTGTCCGTGGTGGGCGAGGACCACTACAAGGTCGAGGATCCGCTGGATCCCAACACCGACTCCGGCACCTGGAAGTGGACCTCCACCTTCGCCGACAACGGCCCGATGTACATCCGCCGCGCGACCCAGATCGACATGGCCCAGGATATGACCTATGCCCTGAACGAGCGCGAGCAGTACAAGGAAGCCATCGCCCGCCTGAACTTCGACACCGAGTACTATCCGCAGATGTTCATGCGCTACACCGAGGATGACCAGAACACCCTGGCCGTCACCCAGGCCGCCATCACCAGCGTCACCGACAGCTACTGGGGACTGTGGCTGACCGGCGAGGCCGACATCGAGGACACCTGGGAGGACTACGTGGCCGAGGTCGAGGCTGCCGGTCTGGCCGACAACCTGGCGATCCGCCAGGCGGCCTTCGACGCCTACCTGGGCAAGTAATCCCAGGCATCGTCACTGACCACCGGGCGGGATGCGGATTTCCGCATCCCGCCCGATGCTTTCGGACGCCGATGCCGCCTTCGAAACAATCGAGGGCGGCATGGGCGCCCGGGGGGACGCCCGGGAAAACAACGGAACCAACCAAAGGAGCGTGATGGGTATGTCCAAGAACAGGACGACACTTTCCGCCGCGGGGCCGAAGCGGGGCCTTCTGGGGCAGCTGGCCCACGATTGGCAGCTGTGGGTGATGCTGCTGCCCGCCATCGTGTACATCTTCATATTCTGCTATATGCCGATGTACGGCGTGCAGCTGGCCTTCCGCAAGTACGACTTCGCCAAGGGCATATACGGCGGCGAATGGATGGGCCTGTCCTATTTCATGCAGTATTTCACCAGCCCCATGTTCAAGACCACGGTGGTCAACACCTTCGTGATCGCGGCGGTGAGCATACTGTTCTCCTTCCCCGCGCCGATCGTGCTGGCGCTGATCATCAACCAGGTCCGCCACGACCGCTGGAAGCGCACGGTGCAGACCGTGGTCTATATCCCCTATTTCATCTCCACCGTCGTGCTGGTGTCCATGCTGAACGTGCTGTTCGCCCAGAAGGGCGGCGTGCTCAGCGACATGCTGAAGCTGATCGGGCTGGTGCCCGACAAGGCGAACCTGCTGGGCCAGAAGCAATACTTCGTGTGGATGTACGTGTTCTCCGGCGTCTGGCAGGGCATGGGCTGGAACAGCATCATCTACCTGGCGGCGCTGTCCGGCGTGGACCCGAGCCTCTATGAGGCCGCCAAGATCGACGGCGCGAACGCGCTGCAGCGGGTCGTCCACGTGGAATTCCCGGCGCTGGTGCCCACCATCATGATACTGCTCATCATGAACATGGGCAGCATACTGAACGTCGGCTTCGACAAGATCTTCCTGATGCAGAACACGCTGAACAAGGGCGTTTCAGAGGTCATCTCCACCTACGTGTACCACCTGATGGCCCCCACCACCGGCTCGCCCCAGTTCAGCCTCGCCACCGCCGTGGGCCTGTTCACCAACGTGGTCAACTTCGGCTTCCTGATGATCGCAAACTGGATCAGCAAGAAGATCACCGGCTCGGGACTGATGTAAGGGAGGCGCGAACATGGCAAGGGCTAACAAAATCGATATCTCTCCCCGCCGCACGATGATGCAGGAATCCCGGGGAGACCGCATCTTCCACGGCCTGATGATCGCGCTGACGATCACCACCTTCATCGTCATCATCTATCCGCTCTGGTTCGTCGTGATCGCCTCGATCAGCAATTCCGACCTGGTGAACCAGGGCAAGGTGACGTTCATGCCCGTGGACATCCGCTTCTATGGCTTCCAGCAGATCATGCAGGACAGCCGCATATGGCTGGGCTACCGCAACACGATCTTCTATGTGGTCGTGGGCACGATACTGAACATGGCCATCACGATGCCGGCGGCCTACGCGCTGTCCCGGCCCGACTTCAAGGCCCGCAACCCGGTCATGATGTACTTCGTGTTCACGATGTACTTCTCCGGCGGCCTGGTGCCCACCTACATGGTGGTGAACAAGCTGGGGCTGATCAACACGCCGTGGATACTGATCGTGATGGTGGCGATCAACACCTACAACCTGATCATCGCCCGCACGTTCATACAGAACACCATCCCCAACGACCTGTATGAATCGGCCATGCTGGACGGCGCGAACCACTTCACCATTTTCTGGCACATCGTGCTGCCGCTGTCCAAGGCCATCATCGCGGTGGAGATCCTCTATTACGCGGTGTTCCACTGGAACGACTATTTCAACGCGCTGATCTACACCTCCGGCGCGGAGGTCCAGCCGCTGCAGATGGTGCTGCGCCGCATACTGCTGCAGAACGAGGCCTTCGCCAGCGGCAACGGCGGCGTGCAGGGCGGCTATGCCCAGTCCTCCGCCGACCAGGTGAAATACGCGGTCATCATCGTGTCCACCGTGCCCATACTGCTGGTCTATCCCTTTGTGCAGAAGTACTTCGAAAAGGGCGTCATGATCGGCGCGGTGAAGGGATGAGAAAAAGGTTGGACATTCAAAGAAATGTCCAACCTTTTTGAGTTTGGAGTTATTGGTACTTATTATGATGGATTTGGTCTTGCGCAAACAATGCCGGATAAGGTATAATTTCAATATGGAATCAATTAGGCGATTCAGGTTATTTGAAGTGGTTTCCCACCGGCAAACTTCAACTCCACTCTCCACTCTCCACGCTCAAGCCCACACTCCACACTCAATCGGGCTCTCCACTCTCAATCGCACTCTCCACTCTCCTAAAAGGGGGTTGATCGGATGATCGAATACAAGCTCTCCGCCTCGAACTATCAAAACGTGACCCTTCTGGACAGCCCCTTCAAGCGGCAGCGGGACAAGACGCTGGAGCTGTACCTGAACCATCCCGCCACGGGGGACATACTGCACCGGCTGCGCCTGAAGGCGGGCCTCCCCTCCCGGGCGCGGGGCATGGTGGGCTGGGGACCCAGCATCGGGCAATACCTGGGGGCCTACGCCAAGCTGTGGCGCAACACCGGGGACGAGCGGGTGCTGGCCAAGTGCATGGACCTGTTCCGGGGCTGGGCCGAGTGCATGGACGCCTGCCCGGACTGCCTGGACTACGGCACCTACAACTATGAAAAGCTGATGGGCGGCCTGATGGACATGCGTCAAGGCCGCGGCGGACTACGCCCGCAGGCTCACCGAGCGCGCCATGGCAAATTTCGACGCCACCATCCCCCGGGACGGCAGCGCCGGCAGCGACCGGGGCCAGATCGAATGGTACACCATGCCGGAGAACCTGTACCGGGCGTGGCAGCTCACCGGGGATCAGCTCTACCGCGACTTCGCGGAGCGCTGGCTGTACTCCTACCTGTGGGACCGGCTGGCGCTGGGGGACTTCGACATCGGCCCGCGCCACGCCTACAGCCACGTGAACAGCCTGTCCAGCGCCGCCCGGGCGTACATCGTCACCGGCGAGGCGAAGTACCTGGAGGCCATCGAGAGGGCCTACGACGGGCTGCTGGCGCATCACACCTACGTCACCGGCGGCTACGGCCCCGGGGAGACGCTGTTCGGCGACGGACCCGGCTATCTGGGCGACGCGCTGCTGTCCACCTGGGACAGGCGCTTCGCCAGCGGCGACGCCGTGCGGGAGAACTTCGCGAAGATGCGCGTGGCCCGCAGCGACGCCTGGGGCAGCTGCGAGGTCAGCTGCTGCGCCTGGGCGGTGTTCAAGCTGTGCAACTACCTGATGCAGCTCACCGGCGAGGCGAAGTACGGCGACTGGGCCGAGCGCATGCTGGTGAACTGCGTGCTGGGCCAGCCGCCCGTGACCGAGAAGGGGCAGATCCTCTACTACGCCAGCTACTTCCAGGACGGCGCGCTCAAGAGCGTGGAGGACCGGCGCTTGCAGCACCTGGGCCAGAACTTCGTCTGGCAGTGCTGCACCGGCACCTTCCCCCAGGACGTGGCCGAGTACGCAAACATGATCGCCTACTTCGACGACCAGGGCGTCAGCATCAGCCAGCTGATCCCGGCGAAGCTGGAATTCGAGCACGACGGGCAGCAGGTTTCGCTGATCTCCGACGGCGATTTCCCCGCGAAGCCCGAGGCGCGGCTGACCTTCCACGCGGAGGGCCCGGTGCACCTGCGTCTGCGGGTGCGCGTGCCCGCCTGGGCCGACGAGACCAACACCGTGTTCCTGAACGGCGAGGCGCTGGGCGTGCCATGCGCGCCGAACACCTGGCTGACCGTGGAGCGCACCTTCGTGGACGGCGACGTGCTGCTGATCTCCCTGCCCTGCCGGCTGCGCTTCACCCCGGCGGACCCGGAGCATCCGGACCTGGTGGCGCTGAGCTACGGCCCGCTGGCGTTGGCCTGCGACGAGATGACCGTGCTGGTGGGCGACGTGGATCGCCCCGAGGATTGGATCAAGCCCGTGCCCGGGGAGGAAAACGTGTTTGAGACGCTGCCCGGCCACGCGGGGATCTACGATTTCGTCACCCGCCGCTTCCGGCCCTATTGGCAGATCGGGCAGATGCAGTGGTATTACATGTACAACAGGATCTACGCGGACATGGACGAGCTGGACAGGAACCACCAGGGATGTTGATTTTTATAAAATAGCAGATTCTTCGCTTCGCTCAGAATGACCGCAATCCATATTCGTCATTCTGAGCGGAGGCCCGGCACAAAGCGCCGGGCCGGAGTCGAAGAATCCTCCCCGCATTAAAAGGAGAAAAACATCATGCGATACTTCGAGCAACAAGGCAACGCGCTGATCTGGCGCAACAACGGCGAAACGCTGGTCATCGCCCCCTGGGGCGAGGACAGCCTGCGCGTGCGCTCCACGCTCCAGGGCGACGTGCTGGACACCCGCTTCGCGCTGCTGGAGCCCGCGGCCACGGAGGACGTGGCCATCGCCATCGACGACGAGACCGCCGAGATCCGCTGCGGCAGGCTGACGGCGCGGGTGGAGATGGACGGCTGGCACCGCTATGCCCGCATCGGCTTTTACAACCAGAGGGGCGAGCTGCTGCTGAGGGAGACCGCCCCGGCCAACGCGCTGGCGCTGAAATCCCGGAAGTTCGAGCCCTACCTGGGCGGCGATTTCGCGCTGACCGCCACCTTCGACGGCCAGGACGGCGAGCGGCTGTACGGCATGGGCCAGTACCAGGAGGAGATACTGGACTGGAAGGGCTGCACCCTGGAGCTGGCCCACCGCAACAGCCAGGCCAGCGTGCCCTTCGTGATGTCCAGCCGGGGCTACGGCTTCCTGTGGCACAATCCCGCCATCGGCAGCGTGTCCTTCGGCAAAAACCGCACCACCTGGCGCGCTGAATCCACCAAGCAGCTGGACTATTGGATCACCTGCGGCGACAGCCCCGCCGAGATCAGCCTGCATTATGCCCGGGCCACGGGCTTTGCCCCGATGATGCCGGAATACGGGCTGGGCTTCTGGCAGTGCAAGCTGCGCTACTGGAACCAGGAGCAGCTGCTCGGGGTCGCCCGGGAGTACGTGCGCCGGGGGCTGAAGATCGACGTGATCGTGTGCGATTTCTTCCACTGGCCGAAGATGGGCGATTACCGCTTCGACCCGGAGTTCTTCCCGGACCCCGCCGCGATGGTGAAGGAGCTGAAGGACATGGGCATCGAGCTGATGGTGTCCGTGTGGCCGCAGATCTCCCTGACCAGCGAAAATTACCAGGAGATGAAGCAGCAGGGCCTGCTGGTGCGGGCCGAATACGGCGAGCAGATCGGCATGCGGTTCGTGGAGGACAGCATGTTCTACGACGCCACCAATCCCCGCGCCCGGGAATACGTGTGGAAGAAGATCAAGCAGAACTACTACGACGCCGGGATACGCATCTTCTGGCTGGACGAGGCCGAGCCGGAGTACGGCACCTATGAGTACAAGAACTACCGCTACCACCTGGGCAGCAACCAGCAGGTGGGCAACGTCTATCCCCAGATGTACGCCCGGAACTTCTACGACGGCATGGTCGCCGCCGGGCAGCAGAACCCGGTGAACCTGCTGCGCTGCGCCTGGGCGGGCAGCCAGCGCTACGGCGCGCTGGTGTGGTCCGGCGACATCATGAGCCGCTGGGAGGACTTCCGCCGCCAGATCTGCGCGGGCCTGAGCATGGGCATCGCCGGCATCCCCTGGTGGACCACCGACATCGGCGGCTTCCACGACGGCTGGCCGGAGAAGCCCGAGTTCCGGGAGCTGTTCATCCGCTGGTTCCAGTGGGGCTGCTATTGCCCGGTGATGCGGCTGCACGGCGACCGCAAGCCCGTGGAGCGGGTCTTCCGCAAGGACGGCGCCGAGGTGCTGGCCTCCGGCGCGGACAACGAGGTGTGGAGCTACGGCGAGGAGGCCTATCCCATACTCGTGAAGTACATGAAGCGGCGCGAGGAGCTGCGGGACTACACCCGCGAGGTGATGCGCGAGGCCCACGAGCAGGGCAAGCCCGTCATGCGCGCCATGTTCTATGAATTCCCGGAGGACCCCGAGTGCGCGGACATCGCCGACCAGTACATGTTCGGCAGCCGCTACCTGGTGGCCCCGGTGCTGAACCCGGGCGTCCGGGCGATCCCTGTCTACCTGCCCGCGGGCCGGTGGCGGGACGTGGACACGCTGAAGGTCCATGAGGGCAGCCGGACCATCGTGGCCGACGCGCCGCTGGAGCGCATGCCCGTGTTCGAGCGGTTGTAATTACGCTGTGAATAGCAATTGTTCCATCGACGATCAATGGGATCTCCCATTTGAAATCAGCCATTCCCAATTATTCTGAAGGAGGGCGACGCGCCATGAATCGCATCACCATCAACCCCAGCCGGAGCACCGGCACGATCAACCGCAATATCTACGGCCACTTCTCCGAGCACCTGGGGCGCTGCATCTACGGCGGCATCTACGTGGGCGAGGACAGCCCCATCCCCAACGTGAACGGCATGCGCACCGACGTGGTGGAGGCCCTGAAGGCCATCGGCATCCCGGTGCTGCGCTGGCCGGGCGGATGCTTCGCCGACGAATACCACTGGCAGGACGGCATCGGCCCCAAGGAATCCCGCAAGCGCATGGTGAACACCAACTGGGGCCATGTGGTGGAGGACAACTCCTTCGGCACCCACGAGTTCCTGGAGCTGTGCCGCCAGCTGGGCTGCGAGCCCTACATCAACGCCAACGTCGGCTCCGGCACCGTGCGGGAGATGGCCGAATGGGTGGAATACCTGAACAGCGAGGGCGATTCCACCGTGGTGCGCCAGCGCTGGGCCAACGGCCGCCAGGAACCCTGGGGCGTGAAGTACTGGGGTGTGGGCAACGAAAGCTGGGGCTGCGGCGGCAACATGCGGCCCGAATACTATGCCGACGAATACCGCCGCTACCAGACCTATTGCCGGGATTACCCGGGCAGCAAGCTGTACCGAATCGCCTGCGGCGCAAGCGTGGCGGACTACAACTGGACCGAGGTGCTGATGGAGCGCGCGGGCCGTTACATGGACGCGATCACGCTGCATCACTACAGCGTCACCGGTCCCGGCTGGGAGAACAAGGGCAAGGCGACGGTCTTTGACAAATCCGAATACTACGAGCTGCTGAACCATGCGGCCTACATGGACGAGCTGGTGACGAACCACAGCAAGATCATGGATCGCTATGACCCCGAAAAGCGGGTCGGCCTGATCGTGGACGAGTGGGGCAGCTGGCACCAGGTGGAGGACGGCACCAACCCCGGCTTCCTGTACCAGCAGAACACCATGCGCGACGCCATGGTGGCGGCCATCACGCTGAACATATTCAACCGCCACTGCGACCGCGTGGTGATGGCGAACCTGGCCCAGACCGTGAACGTGCTGCAATCCGTGGTGCTCACCGACGGCGACAAGCTGGTCAAGACCCCCACCTGGCACGTGTTCGACCTGTACAAGGCCCATCAGGACGCCCAGGCCGTGGACTGCTACGTGGAGACCGACAGGATCAGCGAGGCCAAGGGCAAGGCCGAGGGCAAGTGGGCCGTAGACCGCATCACCGCCTCCGCCTCCGTGAAGGACGGCGCGGTGACCCTGACGATGGCCAACTGCTCCATGGATGAGGCCGCCACCGTGACCGTGGCCGTGCCCAACACCGGCAAGGTGGAGGGCCACATACTGACCGGCAGGGCCGATGCGTACAACGACTTCGACGACAGCCCTCTGGCCGCCGCGCCCTTTACCGGCTTCACCGCCAAGCGCACCGGCCTGAGCGTGAAGCTGCCGCCGTGCAGCGTGGTCGCGCTGACCATCGCGTGACCCCCGTGGAGCGCGGCTTCTGCCCCCGCTGCCTGCTGAACGACACCCCCGGCGGCGAGGCGCTGGCGCAGACGATACGCGAGCAGCTGGCCGCCCTCCCCCCGGAGGCGCTCTGTGCCGACGACGCGCGGGCGGCGCGGCTCAGCGCCTGCGCGGCCTGCGACCACCTGCGGGACGGACTTTGCGCGCTGTGCGGGTGCTATGTGGAATACCGGGCGGCGCTGCTCAACCGGCGCTGCCCGGACATCCCCGGAAGGTGGTAGTCCGGAGCTTACTTTCACTCCACACTCCACACTCAGAGCCCCAACCTCAATGACATTTCCCTCAATACTCTTCACTCTCACAAGGAGGTCTCCCCCATGCCCAACTACGGCAAACCCCTGACCGACGTTCGCCTGAACGACCGCTTCTGGAACCGCTTCCGCGAGACGGCGGTGCGCGAGGGCATCCCCTACCAGTGGAAGGCGCTGAACGACCAGCTGCCCGAGGACACCGAGCCCAGCTACTGCATGCGCAATTTCCGCATCGCCGCGGGCAAGGAGCAGGGCAAGTTCGGCGGCTTCGTGTTCCAGGACAGCGACATCTACAAGTGGCTGGAGGGCGTGGCTTTCAGCCTGCGCTGGCATCCCGACCCGGCGCTGGAGGCCATCGCCGACGGCGCGATCCAGGCCGTGGCCGACGCCCAGCAGCCCGACGGCTATCTGGACACCTACTACATCATCGGCGGGCTGGACAAGCGCTGGACCAACCTGCGGGACAACCACGAGCTGTACGTGGCGGGCCACATGATCGAGGCCGCCGTGGCCTATTACCAGGTCACCGGCAAGCGGGCGCTGCTGGACGTGGCGACGCGCTTCGTGGACCACATCGACAGCGTGATCGGCCCCGAGGAGGGCAAGCTGCGCGGCTATCCCGGGCACCCGGTGATCGAGATGGCGCTGATGCGGCTGTACGCCGTCACCGGCGACGAGAAGCACCTGCGTCTGGCCAAATACTTCGTGGACGAGCGCGGACAGCGGCCCAACTTCTTCCAGCAGGAGGACGAGCGCAACCCGAACCGCTTCTACTGGAAGGACAGCCCGCTGCGCTATCGCTATTACCAGGCGGCCCAGCCCGTGCGGGAGCAGCAGGACGCCGAGGGCCACGCGGTCCGGGCGATGTACCTGTATTCCGGCATGGCCGACGTGGCCCGGGTGACCGGCGACGCGGACCTGGCCCGGGCCTGCCGCACGCTGTGGGACAGCGCCACCCGGCGCAGGATGTACATCACCGGCGCGGTGGGCTCCTCCGAGCACGGCGAGGCCTTCACCTTCGACTACGACCTGCCCAACGACACCGTCTACGGCGAGACCTGCGCCTCCATCGGCCTGGTGTTCTTCGCGAAGCGGATGCTGCTGATGGAGCAAAAGGGCGAATACGCCGACGTGATGGAGCGCGCGCTGTACAACGGCGTCATCAGCGGCATGCAGCTGGACGGCAAAAAGTTCTTCTACGTCAACCCGCTGGAGGTCGTGCCCGAGGCCTGCGAGATGGACGCCCACAAGCGTCACGTGAAGCCCGAGCGCCAGAAGTGGTTCGGCTGCGCCTGCTGCCCGCCCAACCTGATCCGCATGCTGACCTCGCTGGAGGAATACATCGCCACCGAGAAGGGCGACGCCGTCTACCTGAACCTCTATGCCGGCGGCGAGATCCGTGCAGACGGTCTCGCGCTGAAGGTGGAGACGAACTATCCCTGGGAGGGCGAGGTGCGCGTCGAGGTGACGCCGGACGCGCCCTGCCGCAGGACGCTGGCGCTGCGCGTGCCCGGCTGGTGCAGGGCGTGGACGCTGAAGATCAACGGCGAGGCGGCGGACATCGCCCCCACGGACGGCTATATCCTGATCGACAGGACCTGGAACCCGGGCGACGCCGTAGAACTGACCCTGGACATGACCGCCCGCTGGGTCCGGGCCAATCCCCGGGTGCGGGAGGACGCCGGGAAGCTGGCGCTGCAGCGCGGCCCGGTGGTCTACTGCCTGGAGGAGGCCGACAACGGCGCGGCGCTGCACGGCGTGCGCGTGGGCCAGCAGGCCCGGGCCGAGGCCAGCTGGGAGCCGGAGACCCTGGGCGGCGTGGTGACGCTGAGCACCGACGGCCTGCGGGAGCAGGAGGACGGCTGGGACGGCGCGCTGTACGATTTCCGCGACGCGCCCGCCGCAAGGCCCGTGAAGCTGCGCTGGATCCCCTACTACGCCTGGGCCAACCGCGGCGTGGGCGAGATGCGGGTGTGGATCAGGGGGTAAATGATAATTGAGAATTGAGAATCGGAAATAACGTGTTTCGATCTTGCAACCAAAAAACAACAGGAGGAATCAAACATGGCATTCAAGCTCACCATCATCGGCGCGGGCAGCCTGACCTTCGCCCGCACGCTGTTCACCGACATCATGACCGTGCCGGAGCTGCGCGGCATCGAGGTCGCCTTCACCGACATCAGCCAGGACAACCTGGACCGTGTCACCCAGCTTTGCCAGCGCGACCTGGACGCCAACGGCATCAAGACGAAGATCTTCGCCACCACCGACCGGCGCGAGGCGCTGAGGGGCGCGCGCTACATCGTCAACTGCGTGCGCGTGGGCGGCCTGCCCGCCTTCGAGACGGACATCGACATCCCGCTGAAGTACGGCGTGGACCAGTGCGTGGGCGACACGCTGTGCATCGGCGGCATCATGTACGGCCAGCGGGGCATCGCCGCGGTGCTGGACTTCTGCAAGGACATCCGCGAGGTGGCCGAGCCCAACGCGCTGCTGCTGAACTATTCCAACCCCATGGCCATGCTGACCTGGGCCTGCGTCAAGTATGGCGGC
This sequence comes from uncultured Eubacteriales bacterium, assembly GCA_900317565.1. Classification (GTDB taxonomy): domain Bacteria; phylum Bacillota; class Clostridia; order Christensenellales; family Aristaeellaceae; genus UBA2862. Next base: position 17,709 of record ONHI01000026.1, on the reverse strand, counting down.
GTGCGCACGCTGGGCCTGTGCCACGGCGAGATCCACGGCGAGATGCAGATCGCAGAGGTGCTGGGCCTGAAGGACCGCAAGGAGCTGGACGTGACCTGCGCGGGCATCAACCACCAGACCTGGTATGTTTCCGTGAAGCACAAGGGCGAGGAGATGATCGGCAAGCTGCTGGAGGGCTTTGAGAAGCACGAGACCTTCAGCCAGACCGAGAAGGTGCGCATCGACGTGCTGAAGCGCTTTGGCTATTATTCCACCGAGTCCAACGGCCACCTGTCGGAATACGTGTCCTGGTACCGCAAGCGCCCGAACGAGATCGAAAAGTGGATCGACCTGTCCAGCTGGATCAACGGCGAGACCGGCGGCTACCTGCGGGAGACCCGGGAGAACCGCAACTGGTTCGAGACGGAGTTCCCCAAGCTGATGCAGGAGCCCCCGAAGGACTACGACCACGGCGAGCGCAGCAGCGAGCACGGCAGCTACATCATCGAGGCGCTGGAGACCGGGCGCACCTATCGCGGCCACTTCAACGTGATGAACCACGGCGCGATCAAGAACCTGCCCGACGAGTGCATCGTGGAGGTGCCCTGCTATGTGGACGGCAACGGCATCAGCGTGCCCTCCGTGGGCGAGCTGCCCCTGGGCTGCGCGGCGGTTTGCAGCCAGTCCATATGGGTGCAGAAGCTGGCCGTGGAGGCCGCCGTCAGCGGCGACGCGGAGCTGTTGAAGCAGGCGGCGCTGATGGATCCCCTCACCGGCGCGGTGTGCAACCCGCCGGAGATCTGGCAGATGGTGGACGAGATGCTGATCGCCCAGGCACAGTGGCTGCCCCAGTACGGCGAGGCCATCGCCGCTGCCAAGGCGCGCTTTGCCGAGGGCAACCTGATCCCCACCAACGAGGGCTATCGCGGCGCGGTGCGCCAGCGGATCAAGTCCGCCGAGGAGGTCGCCGCCGAGCGCAAGGAGCGCGAGGAGCGCCACAAGAGGGAGTGACGCAACGCAATTGAAGGGGGCTGTCTCGATTCGAGACAGCCCCTATCAATTATAGAGGGAATTGATCAGCAGGCTCAGCATCAGCGGTATGCCCGTCGTCAGCACCAGCCGGCCGACCTTCTCCGTGCCCATCCTGTTTTCCACGCGGTCTCCTCCATGCAATCGCGGTTATGTGAGGAGCTCCTCAACGCCGTCGGATCAGACGTCGAATTCCTCCTTCAGGTCCAGCATGCCGCGGATCTCGGCATGGCCGTTCTCCAGGAAGAACAGGCCCATCTCCCAGCCGTTCTTGTCGTACAGCTCCATGATCTGGGGCATGGCCTGGCGCACCTTCGCCAGCAGCGCGTCGTCCCTGACGACCTTCGCCGCGCCGTCATAGCGCATGAATTCGCCGCCGTTCATGGCCAGCACCTCGACCCTGGGATTGGCCGTCAGCTGCCTGAACACGTTCTTGAAGGTGCCGCAGCCGAAGTACAGCACGTCGTCCACCAGCATGTGGAAGCCGAAGGGCCGGCCCTTGGGCTGGTCGCCGTCGGTGGTCAGAAAGTAGAATACCTGCGCCTTGTCCAGAAACGCACTCACCTTTGCCGCATTGCTCATTTCATTTTCCTCCTGTTCGCTTGTAATACTGTGTCGCATGTTCACTTCACCACGCCCGGCGCCTCGTAGCGGATGCGCAGCCGGGGCGCCTCCTCCAGCGTGGCGCGGTAATTGGTCGCCCAGTCCGCGCTGCCGTCGTCGGGGTTGATGCCCTCGGCGGGCGGCGCGAACAGCCGCAGCGTCAGCGTCGCCGGGCCCTCCAGCGGCTTATCGAAGAAGGCGGACATCATGTCGATGGTCTTCGTGCCGGGGGCCTTGTAGAACCAGCGGCCGTTCAGCTCCACCATCAGCCCGATGGGCTGCTCCACGGTCATCTCGCAGAACCGGGGATTGCCCTCGAAGGCCACCGGTATGGCCAGGCCGTCCGCGTCCTCGGAGCCGCCCCAGCGCAGCGCCGCGGGGAAGCGGGCCTCCTCTCCCTCCGTCATCTCAGGCATGAACCAGGGATCGAACAGCACCTTGTCCCGGTATTCGGCCAGCAGCGGCTGCTCCACGCCCACGCCCTTGTTGTTGGGGTCCTCGCACTCCAGGCCCAGGCGGCCCCGGTCGCGGAACTGGTACAGGCTGATGGACTTGAACCAGTCCACCCTGTTGTCCCGCCAGTGGCGGGCGAAGCGGACCACGGATTCGCCCTGGTCCAGCGGGCCGGTGACGTCGCCGTCGGTGTTGAACTCGGCGGTGATCATCGGCTTGCTCTCCCCCGCCAGCTCGGTGGCGCGCCGGTGGGTGCGCTCGAACTGCGCCACGATCATGTCAATGGGGTCGGCCTTGTAGCGGCCCCCGCCCACCTCGGCCACGTCGTAGGGCCAGCCGTAGTGCAGCGCGGGATAGGCGTCGCAGCTCCAGAGGTCCGCGGCGGCGTAGCAGTCTTTGAAGGCCTCCTCCCGCTCCACGTGGCCGTCGGGCATGCCCCAGCCGCCGCAGAAGATCGTGCGCACGTTGGGGGCCTCCTTATTGATGATGCCGCAGAAGCGCACGAAGAACGCGCCGACCTGCTCGTAGGTATAGCGCTTGTTGTGCTGGAACCAGTCGCCGCAGCACTCGTGGTTGATGCGCAGCAGCATCCGCCCGAAGGGCCGCAGCTGGCGGGCGATATTCCGCAGCTCGTCGTCGGAGAGCCCGCAGTCCAGCGTCAGCGTCAGCAGCACGTCCTGGCCGTGGCGGCGGATGTCCTTCATCTGCTCAAAGGGCTGGCCGTCCACGTCGTAGGGGAAGTAGTCGTCGTAGGGATAGTCCCAGGCGAAGCTCACGTTCCTGTCCTTCCACGCCTCGGAGATGCGGGCGGGCCACTCCGCGTCGTGGGGATAGTAGGTGTACATGATGTTCACGGCGCGGTGGGGCCGCCCCAGCTTGTGCAGTATGTAATCCTGATTGACGTATTCGGCGCGCTCGCTGCCGTCGCCGATGTCCAGCGCGCAGCGGGCGGGGCCCATGTGCAGCTTCTTCATTGCCTGCCTCCGTATCTTCGCGGTGATGTTGAGCGCGATTGTCACTACCATTCTAACAGCCCCGGGAGGAAACGTCAATATCCGGCGATTGACAGATTCACGCATATGCGGTAGACTACTGGTGACGAACCGCAACGATATCCCGGGAGGCGACACCATGAACCGAAGGACCATCTACCTGGCGGGCGGCTGTTTTTGGGGCTGCCAGAAGTACTTTGACCTGATCGACGGCGTGCTCGAGACCGAGGTGGGCTACGCCAACGGCCCCACGCCCAACCCCTCCTACGAGGAGGTCAAGCACCACGCCGGCCACGCGGAGACCGTGCGCGTGGACTACGACGCCGATGCGCTACCGCTGGAAAAGCTGCTGGAGGCCTATTTCCGGGTGATCGACCCCACCGCCGTGAACAAACAGGGCGGGGACGAGGGCATACAGTACCGCACGGGCATCTATCGCGTGGACGATTCGGACGCGCCGATCATCGACGGGGCGCTCCGGGGGCTGGCACAGCGCTATGACGCGCCGCTGGCGGTGGAGAACAAGCCTCTCGAAAACTTCTACAGCGCCGAGGAATACCACCAGAAGTACCTGGAGAAGAATCCCGGCGGGTATTGCCACATCAAATTCGATTGACGTCACGCCGCCCGGGGATGGCTTCCATCCCCGGGCGGCGCTTTGTATGCATCTGTCAGCCCCGGTCCTCCCGCAGCGCGGCGCGGAACCAGCGGCCGGTGTCGGTCAGCTCTTCCTCAGCCCAGTCGGCGGTCCGGTCGCATTCGGCGCGCACCAGCGCGGCGCTCTCGTCCCGGTTGGAGAGGCTCCAGGCGATGTAGGACAGGCCGTGCCTGCCGATGAGCGCGCGCCAGGCCGCGCCGGACTCATAGTCGATCGTGCCGTCGCCCGAGGCGTCGCAGATGCTGCACTCGGAGATGAACACCGGCGCGCCGGCGGCGATCGCCTTCTCGGCCTTGTCCCGCAGGTAGTCCTTGTGGGTGGCGGCGTAGAAGTGCAGCGTGTACATCAAATTCCCGTCCTCCAGCGGGTCCATCGCGGCCAGGTCCACGTCCTGGGACCAGGTGGGCGTGCCGCAGAGTATCACGGCGCGGGGCGCGTGGGCCCGGATCACCGGTATGATCCGCTGGGCATAGCGCTTCACCACCGGCCAGGTCACGTCCTGACCGTTGGGCTCGTTGCAGATCTCGTACAGCACGTGGGGCTGGTCCGCGTACCGCGCGCAGGTCCGGCGGAAGAAGTCCTCCGCGGCGTCGGCGTGGATGTTCGGATCGCCGTCGCTGAGGATGTGCCAGTCGACGATGGCGTACATGCCCAGCGCCGCGCACAGCTTCACGCCCTTGTCGATCAGCGCCTCCAGCGCGGCCTTGTCGCCGCCGGTCATGTAGCCGCCCTCCTCGCAGGTGTACATCGCCAGGCGCACCGTGTTCGCGCCCCAGTCGTCCCGCAGCGTGCGGAAGGCCGCCTCGTTCACAAATTCGGGGTACCAGGCCAGCCCCAGCGTGCTCACGCCCCGCAGCTGCACCGGCTTCCCGGCGGCGTCCACCAGCTTCGTCCCGGCGACATGCAGCGCGCCGTGCGCTTCCAGATAGTTCTTCATGTTGTCAAATCCTTTCCGTCAAAAGCGCATTACCGCTCGATCTCATACAGCACATATTTGCCCGGCATCGCCACGACCTCGAACACCGCCTCGCCGTCCTCGGCGTACAGCGGCTCGAGCCGCCTATTCTCCCCGGCCACGCGCAGCGCCGAGGCGCCCTTCACGTGCAGCCGGACCTTCTCCCGCTGCACGCCCTCCATCACATAGGGATAGACCACGAAGCTGTCGTTGTCGTAGACGAACAGGCTGACGCGGGCGGGTCCCTCCAGCCACACGCCGTTCACCGGCACGGACTGGCGGATCCGGCTCAGCGCCTCGGCGGGCATGGCGTAGAAATCCGGATAGGCGTCGGGCACGGCCAGCGTCCACAGCCCGCTGCCGCAGTAGTCGTCCCGCAGCCAGATGCCGTAGCTCTCCTCGCCGTGGGAGCCCTTCACCACGGCCCAGGTGGCGTTGTTCCTGAACTCCGCCACGGGCAGTTCGACGGGCTTCACGCCCCGGGGATAGACGCTGATGTACTGGCGTCCCGCGTCCTCCACGCGATAGCGGTCGCAGCTGACGGAGCGCCCCCGCAGCCGCACGGAGGTCATGCGCTGGACGCCCCGGTCCATCGTCGCCTCCAAAAAGCCGGTGGTGACGACGGCCTGCCGCCCGCCCTTGCGCAGGTAGCGGTCCAGCTTCTCCACCACGTCCGGGTCGCAGGCGGCGGACCGGGTCAGCAGCAGCTGCTCCGCGTCCTCCGGGAAATAGGGCGTGCACACGATGGGCAGGCCCGACATGCCCAGGAAGTCCTGCACGTTGTCCTCGCCCTGGCAGTTGTCCGGCAGATAGCAGGCGATGCCCACGGGCTTGCCCGCGTGGTCCAGCAGCGCGTCCAGCTTGTCCAGCTGGAAGCCCAGCGCGGCGGTGAACATGTTGTCCACCAGCGACTGGAAGCAGAACAGCATCAGCTCGTTGGGCCTGGAGAACGCCGTCAGGTAGGCCTGCTCCAGGTAGTGCTCGGTGATGTGGGCGTCGAAGGTGTCGAACCAGCCGCCGCCGTTGTGCCCCGGCCACATGCTCTCGAAGTAGGTCATCAGCGAATAGCTGAGATACCGCGGCAGGTGCTGGTCGGTGGTGACGGGATCGCGGGTCTCGGTGCCGGTGTAGATCATGTCGAACAGCTCCCGCTGCTCGGCGGGATTGTAGCCGGTCTCCTGATAGCTCTCGGCCCAGTTGGGATACTTGATGGTGATCCTGCAATTGGGGTTGGCGGCCTTGGCCGGGCCGATGACGTCCTCGACGCTCACCCGGCGCAGCAGATCCAGCCGGTAGGCCTGCCAGCTGCCGTCCGCAATGCCGTTTGCGCGGTTGAAATCGTCCCGCGCCTTCACGCAGTCCGGGCAGGCGCAGTTCGTGAAGAAGAAATCGTCGATGATGAATTCGTCGAAGTGCGCGCCGATGAAGCCGCTGACCTCCTTCAGCTTCGCCCGCATCTTCGGGTCGTTGTAGCAGAAGGTGTCGAACAGCCGCGCCTTGGGGGCGTCCCCCTCCGGCGTGGGGATGACGGTGGTCAGGCCGCCCGCCACCTCGATGCCGTGGGCGTGGAACACCTCCCGGCACATCTCGATCTGCTCGTGGGAGGCCAGCTCGCCCCGCCAGGGCTCCAGATACACCTTGTCCAGCCGCAGGTGCCGCTCAAGGAAGGCCAGCTGCTTCTCCAGCTCGTCCCGGGTGACGCGCGCCGCCGCGTGGGCGACGAAGTAGGTCGTCAGCTTGAAATTGCGATAGTTTCCCATGGTTCACCGCTCCCTTCATGGGTTCTGTCGTGCGATATGCCGTCCGTTCACTTCAGTAATTCCACAAGCCCCGCGTCCCGGGTGAACAGCGGGATCGTGTCCAGCGGCGCGGCGGCCGTGACCCTCTGTCCGCCCGCGTGGCGCGCGCCGGTGGCGACCTCGATCCACTCCGCCCCGGCGGGCAGGTAGACCTGGCGGGTCCGCGCGCCCGGCTCCATCACCGGGGCCACCAGCACGTCCGGCCCGAACAGGTAGGCGTCCTCCACGCCCCAGGCGTCGATGTCCCCGGGGAAGCCGAAGAACAGCGGGCGCATCACCGGCGCGCCCGTCTCGTGGGCCTCGCGCATCACCCGGCGGATGTAGGGCCGCATGCGCTCCCGCAGGAACAGGTACTTCGCCAGGATCTTCTCCACGCCCTCGCCGAAGCTCCACAGCTCGTTGGGCTGGCCGCTGGTGATCTGCATCACGCCGTCCACGTACTCGGGGTGCTCCGCGTCGTGGTCGTACCAGGGCTGGCGCTCGCCGTGCATTCGGAACACCGGGCAGAAGCAGGCCCACTGGAACCAGCGCACCAGCAGCTCCCGGAAGTCCGGGTCCCCGGGCATGCCGCCCAGGAAGCCGCCGATGTCGCTGGTCCACCAGGGGATGCCCGCCATGCCCATGGAGAGCCCCGCCTGGAGCTGCTCCCGGAAGGCGCGCCAGGTGGAGGAGATGTCCCCCGACCAGGTCAGCACGCCGTAGCGCTGGCTGCCCGCCCAGGCGCAGCGCACCAGGCTCATCACGTCCGTCTCCCCCGCCGCCCGCAGGCCCTCGTAGAAGCCCTGGGCATAGCACTTGGGATATTCGTTGGAGACCTGCAGCGCCGGGCCGTCGTGATAGCGGTACAGGTCGAATTCATAGGGGCCGTACTCCGGCTCGGCCTCGTCCAGCCAGAAGATCCGCACGCCGTGGGCGTCGTAGTAGTTGCGCTTGCAGGCCTCCCAGACGAAGCGGCGGCTCTCCGGATTTGTGGCGTCGAAGAAGGTGGTGTCCCCGATCCAGGACATGTGGTTGCCCATGCCCCGGTCGTTGCGCACCAGCAGCCCGCGCTCCGCCATCGCGCCGAAGTTCTCCGAGCGCCTATCGACGGTGGGCCAGACGGAGACCACCGTCTCCACCCCCATCTCCCGCAGCTCCTTCACCATGGCGGAGGGGTCCGGGAAGCAGCGCGGGTCGAACCTGAAATCGCCCTCCAGCGGCCAGTGGAAGAAGTCCACCACGATCACGTCCAGCGGATAGCCCCGTCGCACGTGCTCCCGGGCCACGGCCAACAGCTCGTCCTGGGTGCGGTAGCGCAGCTTGCACTGCCAATAGCCCATGCCGTATTCCGGCATCATCGGCACGCGCCCGGTGACCGCGGAATAGCGCGCCTCGATGTCGGCGGGGCTGTCCCCGGCGGTGATCCAGTAGTCCAGCTCCTTGCAGGACAGCGCCGTCCACTCGGTCAGGTTCGTGCCGAAGCTGCACTTGCCGACGGCGGGGTTGTTCCACAAAAAGCCGTAGCCCCGGCTGGAGACATAGAAGGGCACCGAGGCCTGGGAATTGCGGTGGGCCAGCTCCAGCACCGCGCCCTTCTTGTCCAGCCTGCCGATCTGATACTGGCCCATGCCGAAGATGCGCTCATCGTCGAAGGCTTCGAACCGCGCCGTGAGGGCATAGTCGTCCGTGCCCTGTATCGGCATGAGCTCCCGCCCGTCCACGCGCAGCGGCACGCAATAGCGGTCGATGCGGTTGCGCTGCCGCCAGTATTCCCGGGTCAGCACCTCACCCCTGGCGTTGGTGAAGGTGATCCAGCCCTCCTCGTCCACCTCGGCGGCGATCCTGCCGTTGGCGATCCGGGCGACCCTGGCGGTGCGATGCCTTTCGGGGCGGTCCCGGTACCACGGCTCGGTGGCGTCGATCTCCCGGATGGATATCTCCGGCTTCAGCGCCGGCACGGGCTCCATCAGCGCCCAGTCACGGCCGCTCATCTCCGCGCGGCGCGTGGCCCGCACCCGCAGGGCGTCCTCGCCCCAGGGCTCGATCCAAACCAGCTCCGCGCCACGGCGCAGCGCCAGCCGCCCGCCCTCGTTCGTAAAGATCATATCGTCCTGCTCCCCTCCGGCAAATAATTACAATTATAATGGTATTATACCCGACGGCGTGAAAAAGGCAATACGCTTCACAACAATTTTTTCACTTTCGCCGCACAAAGCGCCGCCAGCCATCGAAACATCGATTCAACGGAACCGGCGGCGTTTTTTTACATATGAAAGGCTTGACAAAATCCCCCCGCGGGTGTATTATAATTAAGCACTTTGCGAGAGCGAAGATGTGGTCCCTTAGCTCAGCTGGATAGAGCGTCTGGCTACGGACCAGAAGGTCAGGGGTTCGAATCCCTTAGGGTCCGCCAAAAAACCTGTTATCCCCCTTGCGGGGATGACAGGTTTTTTCTTGTCGGCCCTGGGGGATGATCGAACCCCATCGAGAGCCCACATGACCTGAAGGGGGTAAATTAGAGACAGCCCCTCTTATTGGAATTGTACATGATTTGGAAAACGGAACGTTTTCCAGGTCGGCGACATCCGCAGGATGGCGTCGACAATCATTAGTGGATGACCGCGAAGGAATCCTGGAGCTCCAGAATTAATCTTTCGTTTGTTGACAGCATCCCCCATGCGCGCTATGATGGACCGTGAGGGATGGAGGCGATACTTTGGCGCGCATGGATTCCGACATGACTGAAGGCCGCATCTGGCGGCACCTGTTGCACTTCTCGATTCCCATGGCCATCGGCCTGCTGTTCCAGCAGCTGTACAACACCGTGGACACCCTGGTGGTGGGGCGGTTTGTCGGCCAGCAGGCGCAGGCGGCGGTGGGCTCCACCGGGCCCATCATCAACACCGTCGTGGGCTTCTGCGCGGGCCTGGCCACCGGCGCGTCCGTGGTGATCTCCCAGCGCTACGGCGCGCACGACCAGAAGGGCCTGGGCAAGGCGGTGCACACCACCATCGCGCTGACCTTCGTGCTGAGCCTGCTGGCCACCGTCGCCGGGCAGCTCATCATCGGGCCGATGCTGGCCTTCATGCAGACGCCGGACGACGTCGTCGCCGAATCCCGCAGCTACCTGTCCATCTACTTCGCCGGGGTCTGCGGCATACTGTTCTACAACATCGGCAGCGGCATCCTCCAGGCCGTGGGCGATTCCCGCAGGCCGCTGATCTTCCTCATCATCTCCGCGGCGCTGAACACCATACTGGACCTGCTGTTCGTGCTGGCGTTCGGCATGGGCGTGGAGGGCGTGGCCTGGGCCACGATCCTGGCGCAGATCGTGTCCGCGGTGCTGATACTGATCACGCTGTCCCGGTCCGAGGGCGGCTACGGCATCCGCTGGCGCAGCATACGCATCGACCGGGAATCCCTGACGACAATCCTGAAGATCGGCCTGCCCAGCAGCATACAGAGCGCCATCACCTCCTTCTCCAACGTATTCGTGCAGTCCTACATCAACTTCTTCGGCTCCGCCTGCATGGCGGGCTACGGCGTTTACGCCAAGATCGACGCCTTCGCGCTGATCCCCGTGCAGAGCATCAGCATGGCCTCCACCACCTTCGTGGGCCAGAACTGGGGCGCGGGACAGCCCAAGCGGGCCCGGGAGGGCGTGCGCACCGCCACGCTGATGAGCCTGGCGGCCACCACCGTGCTGGGCGTGCTGGTGTTTCTGCTGGCCCGGCCGCTGATGCGCTTCTTCTCGCCGGAGCCGGAGGTCATCGACTACGGCATACGCTTCATACACATCATCACGCCGTTCTACATCACCATCTGCTTCAACCAGATCTACGCCGGCGCGCTGCGCGGCGTGGGCGACGCCACCATGCCCACCGTCATCATGCTGGCCTCCTTCGTGGCCTTCCGGCAGGTCTACCTGGCCGTCACCAAGGCGCTGGGCGCGGGCTTCGTGTCCGTGGCGCTGGCCTATCCGGTGGGCTGGATCATGTGCTCCACGCTGCTGGTGCTGCGCTATTCCCGCAGCGCGCTGGTGCGGGGCGACCGGGCCAGGGCCTGAGCCTATATCTGCACGGCGGTTTTGACGCCATTCCCCCTTGACACGCAAGGGGGAATTGTGTTATACAGGAATCGAAGCGGCGCGGGCCGCGCTATCCGCGTCCAACATGTGATACATATCCCCTTTCAACGACAGCAAGGAGGCAAGCCCCATGAGCAGTGAAAAGCGAGCCTGGTGGAAGGAAGCGGTGGTCTACCAGATCTATCCCCGCAGCTTCGCGGATTCCAACGGCGACGGCATCGGCGACCTGAACGGCATCACCGCGCACCTGGACTACCTGAAGGCGCTGGGCGTGGACGTGATCTGGGTCAGCCCGGTCTACGCCTCGCCCAACGACGACAACGGCTATGACATCTCCGATTACCGGGCCATCATGCCCGAATTCGGCACGATGGAGGACTTCGACCGCATGCTGGAGGGCATCCACGCCCGGGGCATGAAGCTGGTGATGGACCTGGTGGCGAACCATTCCTCGGACGAGCACGCCTGGTTCGTGGAGAGCCGCAAGGGAAGGGACAACCCCTACCGCGACTATTACATCTGGCGGGACGGCAGGGACGGCGCGGAGCCCAACAACTGGGGCAGCTGCTTCTCCGGCTCGGCCTGGCAGTACGACGAGGCCAGCGGCCAGTACTACCTGCACCTGTTCAGCCGCAAGCAGCCGGACCTGAACTGGGCGAACCCGAAGGTCCGCGACGGCATATTCGACATGATGTGCTGGTGGTGCGACAAGGGCATCGACGGCTTCCGCATGGACGTCATCGGCATGATCGGCAAGGAGAACTACGACGACGGCCCCGTGGCCCCAGGCGCGCTGTACGGCGATTTCAGCCCCTCCTGCATGCACACGGAGACCACCCACCGCTATCTGCGGGAGATGCGCCAGCGGGTGCTGGACAAGTACGACCTGCTGACCGTGGGTGAGGCCGGCGGCGGCCCCGAGGACGCCATACGCTATTCCAACATCGACGGGTCCGAGCTGAACATGACCTTCCACTTTGAGCACACCGACGGCCTGAACGACGGCACGGAGCTGGGCAAGTGGTCCGACCACGGCTCGCCGCTGAAGGAGGTCCGCGCGACCATCAATCGCTGGCAGACCGCGCTGCAGGGCAAGGCATGGAACACCATGCACATGTCCAACCACGACCAGCCCCGCCAGGTGAGCCGCTTCGGCAACGACAGCCCGCTGTGGCGCGTGAAGTCCGCCCAGATGCTGGGGACGCTGCTGCACATGATGCGGGGCACGCCCTACGTCTACCAGGGCGAGGAGCTGGGCATGACCAACATCTACTTCGATTCCATCGACCAGTACCAGGACATCGAGGTCAAGAACGCCTGGAAGCAGTGGGTGGAGTCCGGCCGCGTGGACGCCGTGGACATGCTGCGCTGGTTCGCGAAGATCTCCCGGGACAACGCCCGCACCCCCATGCAGTGGAACAGACAGCCCAACGCCGGCTTCACCACCGGCACGCCCTGGATCGCGGTCAACCCCAACTACCTCGCCGTGAACGCCGAGGACGAGATGGCGGACCCGGACAGCGTTTTCAACTACTACCGGCGGCTGATCGCCCTGCGCCACGAGCACGACATCATCGTGTACGGCGAATTTGTGCCGCTGCTGGAGGACGACGCGAACGTGTACGCCTACCGCCGGGTGCTGGACGGCAAGGCGCTGACGGTGATGTGCAACTGGACGGACCGCACCGTGCCCTGCGCGCTGTCCACGGACGGCGGCGAGGAGCTGATCTCCAACTATCCCTCCCACAAGCCGGGCTTTCTGCGCCCCTATGAGGCCCGGGTGCTGCTCGGTGAGGCCTGAACGCGCCAGTCATAATTCCATAACGCGATGCCAGCTTGGCATATTTGTTGCTCATAGCAACCATAATATGCTAAGCTGGCATTAATTCTCGCGGGAATGTGGAATCGCACTTGACACGCACAAGTATCACGGTTACAATGATTTATGCGCGGTCGAGCGCGTTATATGTTGCTATCAGCAACAATCCATTCCCATCGAGGTAATACCATGAAGAAGCTATCCCTGGCGCTGCTGTCCGGGGCCGTCGCGTCCTCCCGCAGGGCGAAGAAGCTGTCCCAGGCCCAGCTGGCCGCCATGACCGGCATGAACCGGTCCATACTCTCCCGGCTGGAGACGGGCAACTACACCCCCTCGGCGGACCAGCTCTACGCGCTGTCCGAGGCGCTGGGCCTTGACATACCATCGCTGTTCGTCGATCCCGACGCCGAAGCCGCGACGGTGGATCGGTCCTATCGCATCGCGGTGGCCGGCACGGGCTATGTTGGCCTGTCCCTGGCCGTGCTGCTGGCCCAGCACAACAGCGTCACCGCCGTGGACATCCTGCCCGAAAAGGTGGACAAGCTGAACAGCTTCACCTCCCCCATCCAGGACGATTACATCGAGAAATTCCTGTCCGAGGCCAGGGCCGGCAAGCGCAGGCTCGACCTGCGGGCGACGTTGGACGGCGCGTCCGCCTATGCCGACGCCGACTACGTGATCGTGGCCGCGCCGACCAATTACGACCCGAAGCAGAATTTCTTCGACTGTTCCGCCGTGGAGGCCGTGCTGAAGCTGGTGCTGGAGAGCACGGCCCACCGGGAGACGAAGCCCGCCATCGTGATCAAGTCCACGATCCCCGTGGGCTACACGGAGCACATCCGCAAGCGCCTGGGCGCGGACAACATACTGTTCAGCCCGGAATTCCTGCGGGAATCCAAGGCGCTGTACGACAACCTGTATCCCAGCCGCATCATCGTGGGCTGCGACGAGGGCACCCGGGCGCAGGCGGAGGTCTTCGCGGCGCTGCTGCGCCAAGGCGCGATCAAGCAGAACATCGAGACGCTGTTCATGGGCTGCACCGAGGCCGAGGCCACCAAGCTGTTCGTCAACACCTACCTGGCGCTGCGCGTGTCCTACTTCAACGAGCTGGACACCTACGCCGAGCTGAAGAGCCTCAAGACCGCGCCGATCATCAAGGGCGTGTGCCTCGATCCCCGGGTGGGCGATTACTACAACAACCCCTCCTTCGGCTACGGCGGCTACTGCCTGCCCAAGGATACCAAGCAGCTGCTGGCCAACTACCGGGACGTGCCGGAGAACCTGATCGAGGCCATCGTGCAGTCCAACCGCACCCGCAAGGACTTCATCGCGGAGCGCGTGCTGGAGATCGCCGGGACCTACACCGCCTCCGCCGCCTATTCCACGCGGCAGGAGAAGAAGCAGCGGGAGACCGTGGTGGGCGTCTACCGGCTGACGATGAAGGCCAACAGCGACAACTTCCGACAGTCCGCCATACAGGGCGTCATGAAGCGCATCAAGGCCAAGGGCGCGGCGGTGGTGATCTACGAGCCCACGCTGGAAAACGGCAGCACCTTCTTCGGCTCCACGGTGGTCAACGACCTGAAGAAGTTCAAGCGCATGTGCAATTGCATCATCGCCAACCGATACGACCCCGCGCTGGACGACGTGATGGAGAAGGTATACACCCGCGACCTGTTCCGCAGGGATTGACGGGTTCGCTAAACGAATGCTGAAAGGTGAATCATATGCGCTGCGAAGAGAAGTTTTTTGAGATCTACGGTCGGGACGCGGAGGGCATCGCCTTTGCGCCCTATCGCATCTGCCCCATCGGCGCGCACAGCGACCACAACCTGGGCAAGATCACGGGCCTGGCCATCGACAAGGGCATCCACATCGCCTTCCGCCCCAAGAAGAATGGCGTCATCGAGATGACCAGCCTGCAATTTCCGAAGCGCGCCCAGTGGCACATCCAGGAGATCGGCGAAAAGACGGGCGACTGGGCGGACTACCTGCGCGGCGCGACCTGGGCGCTGTCACGGGAGTACGGGCTGACCATGGGCATCTGCGGCGTGATCGAGGGCTCGCTGCCCATCGGCGGGCTGTCGTCCTCCGCGGCGGTGATACTGTCCTTCCTGGACGCCCTGTGCAAGGTCAACCGCATCAAGCTGCCCCAGCAGAAGCTGATCGACGTGGCCTTCAATGCGGAGAAGAACTATGTGGGCGTCAACGTGGGCACGCTGGACCAGAGCTGCGAAGTGCTGAGCAGGAAGGATCACCTGCTGTACCTGGACTGCAAGGACAACCGCTTCGAGCTGATCCCCACCCATCCCTCCATGAAGCCCTATCAGATCGCGATATTCTTCTCCGGGCTGGAGCACTCGCTGGCCGGGAGCAAGTACAACATGCGTGTGGACGAGCTGCGGGCGGGCGTATACGCCTTGCAGGCCTTCGCCGGGTTTCAATACGGCAAGTTCAACCAGGCCAACGCCCGGGACGTGTCCTTCCACATCTACCAGGAGTTCAAGGACAGGCTGCCTGAGCCGTGGGCGAAGCGCTGTGAGCACTGGTACACGGAGTTCCAGCGGGTGGAGGCCGGCGCGGAGGCCTGGCGCAGGGGCGACCTGGAGACCTACGGGCGGCTGTCCTTTGAATCCGGCTGGAGCAGCATCCACAACTGGGAATCCGGCGCGCCGGAGCAGATCCGGCTGTACGAGATCATGCGCGAGACGGACGGCATCTACGGCGGGCGCTTCTCCGGCGCGGGCTTCAAGGGCTGCTGCATGGCGCTGATCGATCCCGACAAGGCCGATGGCATTCGGGAGCGCGTGGAGCGGGAATACCTGACCGCCTATCCCGGGATGAAGGGCAAATACAGCTTCCATCTGTGCGCCAGCGCGGATGGCATCGCAAACCAGGAATGAGGGAAAACGCATGAAATGTCTGATACTCGCCGCGGGCTATGCCACGCGGCTCTACCCCCTGACGGAGAACTTCCCCAAGCCGCTGCTGAAGGTGGGCGAAAAGACGATACTGGACTGGCTGATCGAAGACATCCACACCAGCGGCGCGGTGGATGAGTATGTGGTGATCTCCAATCACAAGTTCGCCCCCCATTTCCGGGAGTGGGCCGCGGGCCACGCGCTGCCGATCACCGTGGTGGACGACGGCACCAGCACCAACGAGACCCGGCTGGGCGCGGTGCGGGACATACAGTACGCCATCGACGCGCTGAAGCTGGACGACGATCTGCTGATCATCGCCGGGGACAACGTGCTGGACTTCTCGCTGGTCAGCTTCATCGAATACGCCCGGCGGAAGGGCACCTCCTGCACCATGCGCTATTTCGAGGCCGACCCGAAGCGCCTGTCCAAGAGCGGTGTCTCCGTGATCGACGGGGACGAGCGGCTGCTGGCGCTGGAGGAAAAGCCCGCCGAGCCCAAGTCCAACTGGTGCACGCCGCCCTTCTACTTCTACCGGGCCGAGGAGGCGCGCAGGATCGGGGAGGCCATCGCGGACGGCTGCGACACCGACGCGCCGGGCAGCCTGGTGGTCTGGATGTGCCAGCACGCGACGCTGCACAGCATGGAGATGCCCGGTAGCCGCTATGACATCGGCAACCTCGAAAGCTATCAGAAGGTCCAGCAGACCTACAGGGGGATTGTGAAATGAAGCAGCGTGTGGAATTGAACGGCAAGACGATCCTGGTGACCGGCTCCCCCGGCTTCATCGGCGCGAACCTGGTGCTGCGGCTGCTGAAGGACATGACCTCCGGCACCGTCGTCAGCCTGGACAACATGAACGACTACTACGACCCCGCCCTGAAGGAATACCGGCTGTCGCTGATCGAAAAGGCCGCGGAGGAGAGCCCCGTGAAGCACGTGTTCGTCCAGGGCAGCATCGCGGACAAGGCGCTGGTGGACCGCATCTTTGCGGAATACAGGCCCGCCGTGGTCGTCAACCTGGCGGCGCAGGCCGGGGTGCGCTATTCCATCGACCATCCGGACGTCTACATCGAGAGCAACCTGATCGGCTTCTACAACATACTGGAGGCCTGCCGCCACAACCCCGTGGAGCACCTGGTGTACGCCTCCTCCTCGTCGGTGTACGGCGGCAACAAGAAGGTGCCCTTCAGCACCGACGACAAGGTGGACAATCCCGTCAGCCTGTACGCCGCCACCAAGAAGAGCAACGAGCTGCTGGCCCACAGCTATTCCAAGCTGTACAACATTCCCTCCACCGGGCTGCGCTTCTTCACGGTGTACGGCCCCGCCGGCCGCCCCGACATGTTCTATTTCAGCGCCACCCAGAAGCTGGTGAAGGGCGAGACCATCTCCATATTCAACTACGGCAACTGCAAGCGCGACTTCACCTTCGTGGACGACATCGTGGAGGGCGTGCTGCGGGTGATGCAGGGCGCGCCTCAGAAGCAGACCGGCGAGGACGGTCTGCCCCTGCCGCCCTACGCGGTGTACAACATCGGCGGCGGCACGCCGGAGAACCTGCTGGACTACATCCAGACGCTCCAGGAGGAGCTGGTGCGGGCAAAGGTGCTGCCGGAGGATTACGACTTTGACGCCCACAAGAAGCTGGTGCCCATGCAGCCCGGCGACGTGCCCGTCACCTATGCCGACAGCAGGGGGCTGGAGCAGGATTACGGCTTCACCCCGTCCATCGGCATCCGGGAGGGCCTGCGGGCCTTCGCGGAGTGGTACAGGGGCTATTACGGCGCCGCAGAATGAGAAAGCCGAACTTTTGAAATCACATCGGACCGTCGACCCGACCGGGTCGTCGGTCCTTTTTGATCGCGGGAATCATATAACCGGCGATGCGTTAAGAATCCACATTATATAGAACATATGTTTGCATTTTGGACGAAGATGTGCTATAATTGGGGTAACATCATGATCGGAGGGGCGATTCCATGAGAGCATCCCATGAGAACCAACAGAAGATCCTCGATTTCATCAAATCCGAGATCGAGGACAAGGGCTATCCGCCGTCGGTGCGGGAGATCTGCGCCGCCGTGGGGCTGCGCTCCACCTCCACGGTGCACGCCCACCTGAACCACCTGGAGGAGCAGGGCCTGATCCGCCGGGATTCCACCAAGCCCCGGGCGCTGGAGGTGCTGGACGGCAGCCTCGCCAGGGGGCGCAGCGTGCCGCTGGTGGGCCGGGTCACCGCCGGCATGCCGATCCTGGCCGTGGAGAACATCGAGGATTACCTGGTGCTGCCCCAGAGCATGCTGGGCAAGGACGACCTGTTCTGCCTGCGGGTACAGGGCGAGAGCATGATCGACATCGGCATACTGGACGGCGACATCGTGGTGCTGCGCCAGCAGGACACCGCCGAAAACGGCGAGATCGTCGTGGCCATG
>ONHI01000019.1:27874-29410 GCA_900317565.1 uncultured Eubacteriales bacterium | reverse complement strand
CCAGCATCGGCGGGCTGCGCGACGTACTATAATAGGAAGAAAACGATATCGTTTTCTTCCTTTCTCTTTTTGAAGCCATGTCACACCGGAATCGACGAGCGCCGAAAAAGCCTTCCCCTTTGGGGGCCGAAGGCCTAGCGAGTTATACGAGCGTCAGGTGGCAGCCCGCAGGGCTGACGGATGAGGTCGAATCTGTACTCTATTACTCGTTGTCCCAAAAGCCTCCCCACCGCAGTGGGGAGGTGGCCCGAAGGGCCGGTGGGGCACCCCCTTGGCACGGCGGTTTGCCGGCGCAAACCATTTGGACAAGGCAGCGCGACCGCGATGTGGGCGCGCGCCGCAGTTCTGGTTTGTAAGGCAAACTGCCGTGGCGATGCAAACGACGCGCATCAAGCACCGAAAACGACTTCGTTCGGCCCGCCGCATGGCGGCGGGCCGGACGAAGTCAAATTCATTACTGTATTATTCTCCCTTCGCCCCCCGCGCCCTTATCACGTGGAAGCCCGAGCCGCGGTCGATCACCTCGGCCTCCGCATAGATCTCCCGCAGGTATTTCAGCCCGGAAGGCGCGCCCTGCTGCTTGCGGATCACGATGTACAGCGCGCCGTCAGGCTTCAAATACCGCCGAGCGTCGCTGAACAGCCCGTAGATCACCGCCTTGCCCGCGCGTATGGGCGGGTTGGTGACGATGGCGTCGAATTCGCCCTCCACCGCCGCAAAGCCGTCGCCCTGGACCACCTCGGCCCGCACGCCGTTTCCGGCCAGGTTGCGCCGCGCCAGCTCCACCGCCCGGCGGTTGATGTCGGTCATCACGATCTCAAGCCCGGGGTATTTCTTCCCCAGGGCCACGCCCACCGCGCCCCAGCCGCAGCCCAGGTCCAGCACCCGCCCGGACAGCGCCGGCAGCGCCTCCAGCAGCACCTCGGTGCCCCGGTCCAGGCCGTCCCGGGAGAACACCCCCGCGTCGGTGACGAACGCCAGCTCGTTGCCCAGCGCCCGCAGCGTCACCCGCCGCTCCTCGTGGGCCGAATTCGGATTTTCCGTGTAATAATGCTCAGTCATGGCAAGTCCTTCCCCATCTCTCGATCCAGTCCACACAGTGCCTTCAGCCCGGAGACCTCCGCCTCCGTCAGCTCCCGCCAGCCGCCCGGCGCCAGGTCCTCGTCCAGCCGCACGCCGCCGATGGACAGCCGGGACAGCGCGGTCAGCGGGTGCCCGACGGCGGCGAACATGCGCTTGACCTGGTGAAACTTGCCCTCGGTCAGCGCGACGTCCGCCACGGAGCCGTCGTCCCCCGCCGCTATGATATCCAGCTTCGCCGGTCGCGCGGTGAAGTCGGACAGCGCTATCCCCCCGGCGAAGGCCTCGACCTCCCGCTCCGTCAGCCGCCCCTCGCACCGGGCGCGGTACAGCTTCTCCGCCTTCCACTTCGGCGCGATCAGCCGGTGGGCCAGCTGCCCGTCGGTGGTCAGCAGCACCAGCCCCGTCACGTCCCGGTCCAGGCGTCCCACCGGCCCCGGGCCGCGCCGACGCATC
>ONHI01000019.1:0-27851 GCA_900317565.1 uncultured Eubacteriales bacterium | reverse complement strand
ACCGTCGGCGCGACGCCGTCCACCCGCACCTGTCCCGGCTCCACCTGGGCGGCGCAGTCCCGGACCGCCCGTCCGTCCACCTGCACGCGCCCCGCCGCGATCGCCTTCTTCGCCTCGCTGCGGGTCAGCCCCGCCAGCGCCACCGCCTTGTCCAGCCGCATCCTTCGATCTCCCATTCGCATTTCCATATTTTTCCAATTCTGACAGTCCCGCCCGCCAGGTTTTTCCTGTCCCACATTGTGAAACTTTTTAGAATTTTGTCACGTCCTATTAGCGCAAAATGATGGATACACTCCGCGTTTGCAGCTATAATATTGCTCACAGGATTGCGACGCGACGGTTCCGTCCGCTGGAACCAGTATAGAACGAAACCCGCCGCGCGTCAAGACGAGGAGGCATGGTTCATGAATCGCAACGTCAGGAACACCCGCGCCAGGAAGCCCATCCAGCCCGACGCCCGCCACAGCGCGAAGCGCCGCCGGAGGAAGAAGCGCGGCAGCGCCATACCGGTGCTGGTGGCCCTCGTATTCTGCGCGCTGGCGATGATCCCCGTCGTCAAGGTGCTCACCAGCGACGTCGACAAGCCCACCTCGGCCCAGACCGCCTATCGGGAGGCGGAGCCCGTCGCCCCGGCCGCCACGGCCGCGCCGGAGGTCACCGCCCAGCCGGAGATCACCTTCGAGCCCCAGGCCACGGAGGCCCCCACGCCGGAGCCGACCCCCACGCCGGAGCCCACGCCCGAGCCCACCGCGACCCCGACCCCCGAGCCCACGCCCTTCGCCTACCTGCCGGTGGTGCACAGCGCCGAGATCGAGCAGAAGAAGATCGCCATCACCGTGGACGACTGCTATCAGGTGAACAACCTGACGACCATCGTGGGCGTGGCGGAGAAGAACGGCGGCAAGCTGACGCTGTTCCCCGTGGGCGAGAACCTCTCCAAGGACGGCATGCCCGCGCTGCTGCAGCGCTGCGCCTCCAGCCTGGGCTTTGAGATCGAGAACCACACCTGGAGCCACGCCCGCATATTCCGCCTGTCGGACGAGGAGATGGCCGCCGAGATCTGGAAGCAGGAAGCGGCGCTGAACAAGGCGCTGGGCGTCAACTATCAGGAGCACTTCCTGCGGCTGATGGGCGGCGACGGCGACACCGACCCCCGCATCCACAGCTATCTGGAGCAGCTGGGCTACCTGGGCATCGCCAACTGGAGCGTCTCCGGCTCCGATTCCGACATGAAGCACATCAAGGCCTCGCTGGCCCCCGGACAGGTCTACCTGTTCCACTGCACCGACCCGGACACCAAGAAGCTGAAGGAGTTCATCCCCTGGGCCGTGTCCCAGGGCTACCAGCTGGTCACGCTGAACGAGCTGTTCAACCTGCCCGCCAACGAGGTCTCCGAGCTCAGCGAGTCCGCCATGCCCGCGCCGGAGGCCGACGTGGACGACCACCACACGCTGACGGAGGGCGAATACACCTGGGTGGCGCTGCAATTGCAGGAAAAGCTGCGCGCCTCGGGCTACCTGGTGTTCGACGGCCCCTCCACCGGCTACTACGGCCCCCAGACCGTGAAGGCCGTGAAGAAGTTCCAGCAGGACCACGGCCTGGAGATCACCGGCGAGGCCGACCTGGCCACCCAGCAGGCCATACTGGCCAGCTGAACAGGCGCACAAACAACGCGGGAGGCAGCGACGCTGCCTCCCGCTTCCTATTTTCCTAATGCCTATTCCCTATTGCCTAATGCCTCAATTAACCCGTATAGGTGGACCAGTCGATCTCGGTGATCACGTTGTCGTCGCTCACCCACAGGTTGATGCAGGAATCGTGACCATTCTCGTCCACGAAGGCGGAGCGCTCGTTGCCCTTGTGCTCGTAGGTGATGCCCTTCTCGGACTCCACATAGTCCAGCCCGGCGGCGTTCAGGCACGCCATGGCGGCGTTGGCGTTCATGCCCACGCTGACGCCGAACACCTCGTAGCCCGCGCCGTACACCACGATGTTCTCCACATACTGGTTGCCGGCGACGATCACGGAATCGTTGTAGTACTGATAGGGGGCCTCGGACTCCACCTGGCGATAGGAGATCAGCCCGATCTCGTTGGCGGCCACGACCAGCTCGTCCTGGTAGAACCGGGACAGCTCCACGGTCTCGCCGGGCGCGGCATCCGCCGGAGCCTCGGTGGCCTCGGCATTGCCGAACAGCAGGCCGGCGTCGGGCAGCGCGAACGCCGGGGCCTCGGTGGCCTCGGGCTGCTGGGTCGGCTCGACGACAGGCGTGGCGGTGGGCTCCACGGTGGGCGCCTCGGTGGCCTCAACGGTCTCGCCCACCAGCTCCGTATAGCGGGAGGACACCCAGCCGGTGTTCTTGCCGTCGGTGACCTTGTACCAGATCACGCCGCGGTCGTCCTCGCTGGTCTCCTGCAAAAACGTCAGGGTCTTTCCGGTGGAAAAGCTGGTGACCTGGTCGTAGCTCAGGCCCGGGCCCTTGCGCATCCAGACGTTCCCGGTGGTGCGCACCTCGGCCAGCGCCGCGCCGCACAGCAGCGCCATGGCCAGCGCCAGCGCAAAGACCTTCACAAGCATTTTTTTCATGTTCTATGTACCTCCTGAATGGCAGATTATCGCTTTCACCCCAAGTATAGCACCCCCGGCGGGCTTGTCAACACGCGGCAAAAAGAATTCACACTGGCGCTGCAATTTTTTACCGCCGCCGGTATATTTTGCGCGAAACGGACCATGCTAATAGCATCACGCCGGGGAACCGGCAGAAAGAAGGAGTGTTATTCATGCTGGATCGCATTTCGCTGGTGCTGAGCATCATCGGCGGCATCAACTGGCTGCTGGTCGGCCTGTTCCGCTTCGACCTGGTGGCCTATCTCTTCGGCGGCCAGGCAGCGACGATCAGCCGCATCATATACACCATCGTGGGCATCGCCGCGCTGTGGTGCATATCGCTGCTGTTCCGCGAGCGCGTGGGCGAGGCGGACGGAGAGGTGCGTTGACAAAATCGGGCGGGTTCGCGCTGAACCCGCCCGATTTTTCAAATGATGTTCTTGATGAAGATCTCTGCGCCTATGAAGATCAGTATCATTCCGCCCAGTACCGAGGCGTTCCCGGCCAGCTTCGTGCCGAATTTCCGCCCGATCAAGAGCCCGCCGATACATATCCCGAAGGTGACCGCGGCGATGATCGCCGACGCCGCCAGCGCCTGGGGCCAGCCGTATTCCGATATGGTGAAGCCCACGGACAGCGCGTCGATGGACGTGGCGACGCCCTGGACCAGCAGCGCCGCGTGCCCGGGGGCGCGGTCCGCCTCCGCCGCCTCGCCGCGGTGGGTCAGGCCCTCCAGCAGCATCTTGCCGCCGATGAAGCCCAGCAGCGCCAGCGCGATCCAGGGCACGGCCCGCTGAAAGCCGACGAAGGCCCGGGACACCGTGCGCACGCACAGCCATCCCACCATGGGCATCAGGAACTGGAAGAAGCCGAAGGTGCCCGCGATGCGCGCCATCTGGCCCCGGCCCATGCCCGGCGCGTTCAGGCCGTTGGCCATCGACACAGAAAAGGCGTCCATCGCCAGGCCCACGCCCAGCAGCGCGCTGTTGGCAAAAAACGCGACGCTCCAGTCCATCTCCATCCCCCCGGCTCATAAGCGTTCACCCAGTATAGCACATGACCCAGACGGTGTCAATGCGGACAGGTCCCGTCGCGCATATCGATTTAACGAAAACGTTTTATTGCTCCAGGAACGCCTCCAGCACCGCGGCGTGCACCGCGGCGGCGGTCAGCACGGCCTCGTCGGTAGGCAGGAAGCCCGTGTTGTGCAGCGGCAGCTCACAGCCCGCGCCGATGTGGTAGAAGCTGCCGGGCCGCTGCTCCAGGAAGTAGCCGAAGTCCTCGGTGGTCATGGTGGGCGCATCGATCTCATGCACCCGCTCCGGCCCCAACAGCGCCCGGGCGGCGTCCGCAGCCAGCCGGGTCATGGCGTCGTCGTTGACCACCCCGGGATAGCTCTCCCGCAGCTCCACCTCCGCCGTCGCGCCCCACCGGGCGGTGACCTCGTCCACTGCCGACCGGAAGCGCCGCTTCAGCTCGGCCCTGGCCGCGGGGCCCAGGCTGCGGATGATCCCCGCGAACTCGGCCCGGTCCGCCAGCGCGTTCTCCGCGGTCCCGGCGTGAAAGGTGCCCACCGACAGCACGGTGCGCTCCCGGGGCATGCCCGCGGGCAGCGCGATCAGCCGGTCCACCAGCGCCGCCGCCGCGCCCAGGGCGTCCACGCCCTTCTCCCGGGTGGCCCCGTGGGCGCTCCTGCCCAGCACCGCCACGCGGAAGGTATCGGAGGCGGCGTAGAACTTGCCGTAGCGCACGCCCACCTGCCCCGCGGGCAGGTCCGGCGACACGTGGGCCCCGAACACCGCGTCCACGCCCTCCAGCGCCCCGGCGGCGATCATGCGCTGCGCCCCGCCCCGGCCCTCCTCGTCGGGCTGGAACAGAAACACCACCGAGCCGCGCAGCGCGTCCCGGTGGGCCGAGAGCAGCCGCGCCGCGCCCAGCGCCGCCGCCATGTGCACGTCGTGGCCGCAGGCGTGCATCACCCCGGGGTTCTCCGAGGCGAAATCCGCGCCGGTGGCCTCCGTCAGGGGCAGCGCGTCCATGTCCGCCCGCAGCGCCGCCACCGGTCCCGGCAGCGCGCCGTCCAGCCGGGCGACCACCGCCGTATCCAGCAGCCGCCGGGAGGGTATGCCCCAGTCCGCCAGCGCCGCCTCGATGCGCGCCGCGGTGGCGAATTCCCGGTTCCCCAGCTCCGGGCAGCGGTGAAACGCCCGCCGCAGCGCCAGGATCTCCGGGGCGAAGCCTTGGATTTCCGTCAGATAACGCGCGTTCACAGCGTCCTCAGCGCCTCCTGCAGCGCGGTCTTCTGGGCGGTGCCCTCGTCCACCTGCTTGATGACCTTCGCGGGGCAGCCCGCGACGACGGCATAGGGCGGCACGTCCTGTATCACCACGGCCCCGGCGGCGACCACCGCGCCTTCACCGACGCGCACGCCCTCGATGACCACGGCGTTCGCGCCGATCAGCACGCCGTCCTCCACCACCACGGGCGTCGCGGAGGCGGGCTCGATCACACCGGCCAGCACCGCGCCCGCGCCGACGTGGCATTTTTTGCCCACGATGGCCCGTCCGCCCAGCACCGCGCCCATGTCGATCATGGTGCCCTCGCCGATGACCGCGCCGATGTTGATCACCGCGCCCATCATGATGACCGCGCCGTTGCCGATGCTCACGTTCTCGCGGATCAGCGCGCCGGGCTCGATGCGGGCCTGTATGCCCTTCATGTCCAGCAGCGGCACCGCGCTGTTGCGGCGGTCGTTCTCGATCACGATGTCCTCGATGCTGTCCCGGTTCTGCTCCAGGATCGGCCCCAGCTCGCTCCAGTCGCCGAACACGATCCTGTCGCCCGCGCCGAATACCCTGGCGCTGCCGTAGTCGATGGGGGCCTTTTCCTTCACATACAGCTTCACCGGCGTCTTCTTCGGGGCGGTGGCGATGTAGTTGATCAATTCCTGAGCGTTCATGGTGTCCTCACCTCATTCTATGATGCTGCGCATGTCGTAGAACCCCGGGGCCTTTCCGACGATAAATGCCGCCGCGGCCAGCGCGCCCTGGGCGAACAGCGTCCGGTTCTCCGCCTCGTGCTTCAGCGTGATGGTCTCGCTGCCCGTGGCGATGATGATCTCGTGGGTGCCCACCTCCCCGCCGTAGCGCAGGGAGTGTATGCCGATCTCGTTGGCGGTCCGCTTGCCGTTCTCGTGGCGTCCCACCAGGAATTCCGCCTCGGGCCGGGCCTCCTTGATGCGCCGGGCCAGCAGCAGCGCCGTGCCGCTGGGCACGTCCAGCTTCTGGTTGTGATGGCGCTCGATGATCTCGATGTCCGCCTTCGGGAACGCGGCGGCGGCCCGCCGGGCCAGGTCGGCCAGCAGCGCCACGCCGAGGGACATGTTCGCCGACAGGAACACCGGTATGCGCTGCGCCGCGGCGCGGATCAGCGCCAGCTCCTCCTCGGTCTGGCCCGTGGTGGCGATCACCACCGGCAGGCCCCGCTCCACGCAGTATTCCGTCACCTGGGCCGTGGCCGCGTGGTTGGAAAAGTCGATCACCACGTCCGCCGGGCCCTCGTACTGGGCCAGCTCGGACAGGCCGTCCCCGGCGGCATAGCTCCAGTCCACGCGCGCCGCCACGGCGTGCTCGCCTCCCTGGGCGACGGCCTCGTCCACGATCCGCCCCATGCGCCCGTTGGCGCCGTTCAGGATGATGTTCATATATGTCTCCTTTGTGCTTCTGTAGGTGGGAGGGAAAGCTTCGTAATTGAGAATTGAAAATTCTCAATTCCCAATTCCTTACAGAACTCCCTTATCCCTCATGATCCCCTTCAGCTTCGCCCAATGTTCCTCCTCCATGGGGGTCAGGGGCAGGCGCAGGTAATTCTCGCACCAGCCCAGCTCGGCCATGGCGGCCTTGACGGGGATGGGGTTGACCTCGCTGAACAGCGCGTTGATCAGCGGCAGCAGCTCGCACTGGAGCCGCGCGCTCCCGGCCACGTCGCCGTCGAAGAAGCGCCGGCAGATCTCCACGGTCCTGGCGGGCATGACGTTGCTCAGCACCGATATCACGCCCTTGCCGCCCATGGCCAGTATGGGCACGATCTGGTCGTCGTTGCCGGAATACAGGTCCAGCTTGTCCCCCACCAGCGCAGCGGTCTCCACGATCTTGGAGATGTTGCCGTTGGCCTCCTTGATGCCCACGATGTTGGGATGGTCGGCCAGGGCCAGGTAGGTGGCGGGCTCGATGCCCACGCCGGTGCGGGAGGGCACGTTGTAGAGTATGATGGGCTTGTCCACTGCGTCGGCGATGGCCGTGTACATGGCCACCAGGCCCTTCTGGGTGGCCTTGTTGTAGTAGGGCGTCACCACCAGCAGCGCGTCCGCGCCCGCCTGGCAGGCGTAGCGGGACAGGGAGATGGCGTAGTCCGTGTCGTTGGAGCCGGTGCCCGCGATGATCGGCACCCGCCCGGCGGCCCGCTCCACCGAGAAACGGATGGCCTCGCGGTGCTCCTCGTCGGTCAGCGTGGAGCCCTCGCCAGTGGTCCCGGCGATGACCAGCGCGTTCACGCCCTGCTCAATCTGCCAGTCGATCACCCGCCCGAAGGCGGCATAGTCGATGCCCTCCGCCGTCAGCGGGGTGATCAGCGCCGTCGCGACGCCGCGGAATATCGTATTCCCACTCATGTTCATTCTCCTTCGCAATATTGTCGGATACAAAAACAGCCAATGCGCCGCATTGACCGTGTCCCAGGCCGTTGCCGGCCTCCCGCCGCGGTGAATCCCGGCGGGGCAACACAATTAATCCATAGCGCTCCACATACGCGGCAGTCAAACGGATGTTGTCCGTTTGCCCAGAGGAAGCTCGCCCTCTCCCTCTTCGGCAGCGGCCCCTTTCAGCCCCGGCAACGGCTTTGCGATGCCTTTGCGCCGGTCCTACTGATGACAACTGCGCCTCTATCCTTTAATTGCAATATTCAGTTAATGCTATGCTACCACAAAAAAGCAGCGCTGTCAATTGCCTGCCTGTAAAGAATGATTGTCGACGCCATCCCGGAAGACGTTCCGTTATCCTGATCATTAACAATCCGGCCCGTCGCGACGCGACGGGCCGGAAATTATTGATATCCAGTTATTATCCCTTCACCGCGCCGGCGGTCAGGCCCGCGATGAACTGCTTGCTCATGGCGAGATACAGCGCGATGACGGGAAGGGCGGAGAGGGTGAGGATGGTCAGCAGCTTCGGCCAGTCGGTGGTGTACTGGCCCTGCAGGCGGGTGACCGCCAGCAGCACGGTCTTCTGGCTCTCCTCGGTGATGAATATCAGCGGGAACCACAGGTCGTTCCAGATCGGCACCAGGTTGTAGATGGCCACGGTGGCCAGCGCGGGCCGGATCAGCGGCATGACGATGCGGTGGTAGATCATGAAGCGGTCCGCGCCGTCCACGAAGGCGGCCTCGTACAGCTCGCCGGGCAGGCCGCGGATGAACTGGGTCAGTATGAACACCGCCGTCGGCAGGCCCATGGCGATGTACACCGGGAACAGGCTCCAGATCGTGTTCAGCAGGTTCAGCGCCTTCATCAGCTGCAACAGCCGGATCGTGGCGATCTTGATGGGCAGCATCATGCCGATGATGAAGAAGAAATGGATGCCCTTGGAGGTCTTGCTGCGCCAGTGGGCCAGCGCGTAGGCCGCCAGCGAGCCCAGCACCAGTATCATGGCCAGCGATCCCACGACCACCACGAAGCTGTTCTTGAAGTAGTTGATGAAATCGCTGCCCGACATGATGGACTTGTAGTTCTCCAGCGTCCAGGTCCTGGGCACGCCGAAGGGGTTCGTATAGATCTCCTTCTTGGTCTTGAGGGTGTTGATGATGAGGATCCACACCGGGGCCATGGCGATGAACGACCACACGATCATGATGATGTGATAGCCGATGTGCCGCTGGTTCAGGTGCAGCTCGCTGTTCTTGCGCTTTTCAGACACCGACGATCACTCCTTTCCCTGGGTCGCCCGCAGCGTGGGCAGCACGCCGCACAGCAGCATGGCGAACACCGTGGTGGAGATGGCCGCGCCAACGCCCGGCTCGGGGATGCCCACCGGGTGCTGGCCCGCGATGCCGTAGCGATAGAACAGCGTGCCGATCAGGTCGGTGGCGTAGTCCGGCGCGCCGTCCAGCGTCTCCATGGAGAACACCACGTCGAAGGCGTTGAAGTTGTTCACGAAGGTCATGATGGCCACCATGCCCACCACGGGCATGATCATCGGCACGCGGATGCGCCAGAAGGTCTGCCAAGCGCTGCTGCCCTCGATGTCGGCGGCCTCGATCAGCTCGTCCGGGATGCCCTGGAAGGCGGCCACGAACATCATCGTGGGGATGCCGACCCACTGCCACACGGACACCAGCGACACGCAGCTCAGCGCGGTGCTCCTGTCGCCCAGCCAGGGGCGCACCAAAAAGCCCAGTCCCGCCTGCTTCAGCGTGTTGCCCGCCCAGACCGGGTTCATCATCAGCTTGAACAGATAACCGGTCACCAGCACGGCGATGGTGCAGGGGATGAAGATCAGCGTCTGGTAAATGCCGCGGCCCCGCATGGTGCGGTTGGTCAGGATCGCCGCGAACAGTATGCCCAGCGCGTTTTGCAGGATCATGTGGTAGGCGAAGAATATCCAGTTGTTGCCGAAGGCGTTCCAGAAGCGCTTGGACACCACCTCGTCGGTGAACAGGCGCACATAGTTGGCAAAGCCCACGAACTGGCGCGTGCCCGTGGTGCCCTCATACAGCGAGAGCCGCACGGAGTCCAGCATCGGATAGGCCATGAATATGCCGTACACCAGCAGCGCCGGGATGATGTAGCGCAGCCAGTAGATGCCGCCGGGCGTGATGCTGCCGCCGCCCCGCAGGGCGGGATGCCTCTGTTTTTCCATAGTATCATTCTCCTTCTTCGCCATGCGTGGGGCGAAAACAGAATGTCATACTAAATTCCTTCTAAAACATGTACAAATGCGGAGTGGATTTTTCGTTCTGGCAAAGCTGAGCGGAGGGAGTCGATGCAGCGCATCGTTGACTGAAGCGAAGCACAGCCAGGGCGGAAAAGACGCACGCAGATGTGCATGGATTAGATGGAATTTTGTATCATATTGCGACGTCCGTAGGGGCGCCGATGCGGCGCCCGCCAAAGCGGACAGCATATATGCTGTCCCTGCGGGGATCGCGCGTGGCTGCGTTTCCCCCGCAGGGACGCCATACATGGCGTCCGCCGTGCGAGCGGCACATCGCCGCCTCCACACCGAGACAGCGATAAAGGACGGCAGGGCAGGCAAAAGCCTGCCCTGTCGGAATGGGGATCAAATTACTTCCACAGAGCCGCGATGGCGTCGGCGGCCTCCTGGGGAGTGGTCTCGCCACGGCAAATGGCGTTCAGCTGCTCCACCATGGGGGTGTACAGATCCATCATAGCGGCCCAGATGAAGCGCATGTCGGCGTTCTTGCCTTCGCCCTGCGCGTTCATCTGCGCGACGATGCCGCCCTCGGGCGCGACGTCGGCGTTGATCATGGGCAGGAAGCCCGCGGGGATGACCTCAGCGGCGATCTTGGCGCCTTCGGGAGAGGCCAGCCACTCCAGGAACGCGGCGACCTCTTCCGGATGCTCGGAAGCGGCGTTGCCGGCGATGCCGAAGTCGGGATGCAGGCTGAAGCCAGCGGCCTTGCCTTCGGGAGCGGGGATGGAGAAGAAGCCGACATCGACGTCATAGTCGTCGCCGGACAGGGTGCCGTAGCTCCAGGAGCCGTCGATCAGCATGGCGGACTGGCCCAGGCCGAACATCACGTTGGCGTTGTCGTTGTCGATGGCCTCGAAGCCGTCGGGCAGATAGGGCACCAGCTTGGCGAAGTCGGTGTAGATCTCCACCCAGGTCTCGTCGTTCATCTTCTTCTCGCCGGACTCATAGGCGGGGCGCTCCTCGGCGGTGATGTAGTTGGGAACCATGCCCAGCAGCACGCACTCCAGGATGTCCCAGTTGGCGGCGATGCCGTTGCTCAGGGGCTGGATGCCGGCGTCCTTCAGCTTCTGGCACACATCCAGGAACTCCTCGAAGGTGGTGGGCACTTCGATGCCCTGCTCCTCGAAGATGGCCTTGTTGTAGTACACGAAGTGGCTGACGGCCGCGAAGGGAACCGCGAACACGTTGCCCTGGGAATCGGTGAAGGCGCTCAGGGCGGACTCGGTGAAGTTCTCCTTGACGCCGGGGATGTCGTTGCAAACCACGTTGAAGCCCGCCTCGCTCAGCTCAGCGCCGGTGGAATAGGAGCGGCTGTAGAACAGGTCGGGGCCGGTGCCGTTGTCCAGCTGCAGGCGCAGCGTGGCGTTGTACTGGGTGGAGGTGGTGGGCTCGAAGACGATCTTCACGCCGGTGAGCTCCTCATACTTGGCCAGCAGCGCGCCGACCTGCTCCGCGTCGTCGGTACGCCAGGAGCCCATGGTCAGCTGGACCTGCTCCGCCATCGCCGCCATCGGCAGCGCGCAGATCATCACGGCCAGCAAAACAGCAAGCAGTTTCTTCATGTGTTCGTCCTCCTTAAAATGATATCGGGATATCCCGCTTCGGGCGGCATATCCATCGTTGCGGCGCTCGTGCGCCCGTACTGAAAATTATAACACGCCCGGTTTTGCCTGTCAACCAAGGGGGAAAAAGAAAATCGCACTGGCCGGATGCTGTAGAGCAAAAAGCAGATCCCCCGCCGCGCTCAGGATGGCGAACGCCGCAGCGTCGTCATTCTGAGCGTAAGCGAAGAATCCGCTTCCTTAAATTCGCTTCCCCGCGACGGGCGCTTACTCCAGGTGGAAGGCCTTCTCGATGGCCTTGACCTCGTCGGGGGTGATGTACACCACGTCGCCGATATCCTTGGCGGCGATCATGGCGGCGGCGCTGTATTCCAGCACCTCCAGCTTGTCATAGGCGTTCAGCAGGCTGTTGCCGGTGACGATGACGCACTGGTTGTTGACGATGATGACCGGGGTCTTGGTGGAGAACATCGCCGCGGTGCCGGGGATGTCCAGGCGGCTGGCCGCGTAGGGGATGCGCTTCACGTCCCGCAGGCTGATGTAGCTCTCGGGGATCAGGCGGGAATCGAATTCCGCGTCGGTGACGGCGAAGCTCATGATGGCCGGCGGATGGGCGATGATCACGGCGTTGATCTCGGGATGGGTGCGGAAGATCTCGTCCAGCAGGCGCGCGGCGCGGCTGGGCCTCTTGCCCATCTCCCGCATGCCGTGGTTGATGCGCACGATGTCCTCGCTCTCCAGGTACTTCCTGTCCTTGTTGTAGGGGGTGGTCAGGAAGCTGCCGTCGGAGAGGCGCACGGCGAAGGTGCCCTGGGTGGAGGTGAACAGCCGCTGGTCGTAGCTGCGGTGGATGAACTCGCACAGGTCGCGGCGGGCGGCGCACTCCTCGCTGGAATGGCTGCCGGGGATGAACTCGTCCAGGTTGGGGCTGGTGATGGAGCGGTCGATGTCGATCTGCTCCTTTGTCAGCGCCCGGGGCGTGCCCAGCTTCTTGGCGTCGATCTCGAGCCTGCCGCAGAAATCCAGGGTCTCGAAGGCCATGAACGCGCTGAACAGGTCCTTGTGGCCGATGACCACGCCGTGGTTCTCCATCATCACGGTGTTGAAGCCCTTCTCGAACTCCTCGGCGATGTACTCGCCCAGCTTCTTGCTGCCGGGCACCTCGTACTTGGCGTAGGTCACCCTGCCGCAGACCTCGGTGGCGTTGGGAATCAGGGAGATGTCCGGGATCTTGCGGGCCAGGCTGAAGGCCACCAGCGTCGGGGGATGGGCGTGCAGTATACCCTTCAGGTCCGGGCGGCGGCGATAGATCTCGCTGTGGAAGGGCAGCTCCACGGAGGGCTTGTGGGGACCGATGACGGTGCCGTCGGGCTTGACCTGGCACATGTCGGCGCGGGTCAGGTTGCCCTTGTCGATGCCGGAGGGGGTGATCCAGATGTCGCCGTTGTCGTCCTTGATGGACAGGTTGCCGCCGGAGGTGGTGGTCATGCCGTAGTAGTAGATACGGTTCATGATCATCACCAGCTGGTCGGCGGGATGCAGCAGTTCGAATCGCATATCGTTGTCCTCCTTATATATTATGTCCTCGATACGCCATGAAGCGTCAAAAGATTGCCAGCACGCCGCTGGCGGCCAGGGTCATGATCAGGCAGGCGGTGACGTTGCCGATCAGTATCGCGGCGGCCGCCTTGCCCCGGGGCATGTTGAACAGCGTCGCGATGGCGCTGCCCGTCCAAACGCCGGTGCCCGGCAGCGGTATGGCCACGAACAGGTACAGCGCGAACAGCTCCGCCGCGTCGGCGGACAGGCGCCTGCGGATGCCCTTCCTGTTCTTCTCGTTCATCGAGGCCCGCTTCTTTGCGGCGTGGCGCTCCAGCCAGGCGGCGAAGCTCTGCACCGGCTTGATGGGCAGCGTGTAGAACCAGTCCAGCACCGGGCGCAGCAGCAGCAGTATGAAGGGCACCGGCAGGCTGGAGCAGATCAGCGCCAGCAGGTAGGAAAAAACCGCGGGCATGCCCATGCCCAGCGCCACCGTCACCGCATAGCGGCCCTCGAAGGTGGGCACCATGCTCAACAGCGCGGCGGTGATGATCTGTCGGGAGTGCTCCTGCCAGACGAAGGCCTCCCCGGCCGCCGCCAGCAGGCGCGGGTTGCATAACAGCTTGGATATCATGAAAACCTCCGGATTCCGTTCGTCGCTTCTATTATACTATACCGCGTGGGAAATCTTTAGCAAGGATGTGTTAATATAATGAGGAATCGGGAATGGCGGTCCAAATCCCTGCGGGATTTGGACCGTCATTCCCAGCCCTCCAGAAAGCTGTGCTCCACTCCATTATGCTTCCACCCCACCAGCGTATCCAGCTGGACGCGGTGGATGCTGTTGAATATGTTCTGCTCCACCTTGGGGTTGGTCTCATGCAGCGCGGCGATCAGCGCCTTGATCTCCCGGCGCTTGGAGGCGCTCTCGTCCACGGCGGCGGTCTCGGTCAGCTTGCAGGCGCAGCGCAGAAATGCCAGCCCGAAGGCGTCCCGCCAAGCGATGATGTCCGCCTCCCGGACCCGGTACAGCGGGCGGATCAGCTCCATGCCGGGAAAGTTCTGCGCCTTCAGCCGGGGCGGCATGGCCTGGATCTGGCCGCCATAGAGCATGGCCATCAGCGTGGTCTCGATCACGTCGTCATAGTGGTGCCCCAGGGCGATCTTGTTGCAGCCCAGCGCCTGGGCGTGGCGGTATAGGCAGCCCCGGCGCATCCGGGCGCACAGGAAGCAGGGGTGCTCGTCCTGGGCCTGCGCCACCTCGAACACATCGCTGTCGACCACCCGGCAGGGGATCTCCAGCCGCTCGGCGTTCGCCAGCACCCGGGCCCGGTTTTCGGGGCTGTAGCCCGGGTCCATCACCAGGAATTCAGCCTCGAAGGGCGTCTCGGAGTGACGCTGGAGCATCTGCATCAGCTTCGCCAGCAGCATGGAATCCTTGCCGCCGGAGATGCACACCGCGATCCTGTCCCCCGGCGAGAGCAGCCGGTAGTCCCGTATGGCGCGCATGAAGGGCCGCCATATGGGCTTGCGCAGGTCGGTGAGCAGCCACTGCTCCATCCGCCGCACGTCGTTCATCTCCCGGGTCAAATGCGTTCGCCTCCCACCTCATGCTATGCCCATTATAGCATATGCGGCGACCTGCTTCGGCCAATATTATGACTACAGTTTGAATGTGTTTTGCTAAAAATTCACAATATATGTGGCGAATATGTGGCGAAACGCGATTTATTTCAGGGCATCGCTTCTATTCTCAATAATACTGTAATATAATTGCGATGACAGTAAAAAATGGACACAGGAGCGTATACCTCTATGAAGCATATTCGCAAGGCAATCGTGGCCCTTCTGATCGCGCTGATGGCGCTTCAGGGCGTGGGCGTCGCGGCGGCTTCGCGCTACACCACCTACACCAACCAGAAGACCTACGTCTACAAAAAGGCCTCCAAGTCCTCCGCCAAGAAGTCCGTGAAGGTGAACACCAAGCTGTACGTCACCGGCAAGAGCGGCAAGTTCCTGAAGGTGCAGAACAGCGGCGGCTCCGTGACCGGCTATGTGCTGGCCACCTGCGTGTCCAGGAACAAGGTGGTCGCGGCCAAGAGCGCGACCGTCTCCTGGAAGTCCAAGGTGGTCAAGATGGACTGGTTCAACGGCGGCAGCAGCGTGCTGGCCACCGGCAGCTACGGCTACATCTACGACATCAACACCGGCATCACCGTGAAGATCAAGCGCATGGGCGGCCACAACCACGCCGACGTGGAGCCCGCCACCGCCGCGGACACCGCCAAGCTGCTGAAGATCGCCGGGGGGAGCTTCTCCTGGGATTCCCACGCGGTGATCCTGTGGGCCGGCGGCAAATACGTGGCCTGCGCCATCAACACCATGCCCCACGGCGACCAGACCATCACCAACAACAACTACGCCGGCCAGTTCTGCCTGCACATGACGGGCAGCACCACCCACGGCACCACCACCGTGAACGTCAACCACCAGGCGGCCATCAACCAGGCCTACAACTGGGCGCACTGATTTTTCCTTATCATTACCAGGAGGGATTTCACATGTCAAGAAAAAACGACATTACCACAGAATCGAGCATTCGGTACCACGAGACAAATCTAGCACAGTTGATACAAGAAAAAAATGATGCTCTCAAAAAGGTTGAAAATAATGAGAGTATATCTCCTTATTATTTAAAAAAACTCGACGGTGTAATTGCACAAGCTGAAAACATAATACATAACTTGAGAACAAAAGGTCATGGCTATGATTGACTTGAAAAGTCAATTTACTCCTTTCAGGAGAGATATAACTATTCTTCAAGTATCTCACCGATTTTTATATACTACCAAAAGAGACCCTTTCAATGATAATTTCAAAAATCGACCTTGTCGCACCTGTTGCCAAGGTCGATTTTTGGCTTATCATGGAAAAGTACGACCGATCTCCCCCCTCAACAGTCACCTATAGTGACAGCTCTACTTGAGGGGAAAGTTTCCTACAGTGCCGGGTGAGGTATTCCAATCCCACAAGTTACCGTGAAGAGCAAAAAAAGCGGCCCCCGCGCGGGGCCGCTTTTTGCGTGCCATCAATTCCTCATTCCTGATTTTCAAAGAGTCCCTCGCGGGTGATGTTCTTCAGCCACTTCCGGCTCAGATAGTGCCGGATGACCCAGGGCCACTTGACGAATTCATCGGTGCACAGCAGGAAATACACCCACATGGGCGGCAGCTTCAGCACCGCGGCGGCCAGGAAGCCCAGCGGCACGGCGTAGCACCACATGTCGATGGTATCGCAGATGAAGCCGAAGCGGCTGTCGCCCCCCGCGCGGAACACGCCGGCGATCAGCGTGGTGTTCACCGCCGCGCCCATCACATAATAGGAATTGATCAGCAGCATCGTGCGCAGGTAGCCCTTGCCTGCCTGGGTGAGGTCGGCGAAGTTCAGCACCACGGGCATGGCCGCCAGTATGATCGCGCCGCCGATGGCGCCGGAGATCACCGTCAGCCGCATCAGCTTCTTCGCGGCCTCCACGGCGTCCTCCATGCGGTTTTCGCCGATGATCTGGCCCAGCAATATGCCGCCCGCGCTGGCCACGCCGAAGCACAGTATCGTGCCCAGGTTGCGCATCAGCCCGGCGAAGGAGTTGGCCGCCACCATGTCGGTGCCCAGGAACTGGCCGATGATGACCGAATACATCGAGA
Source organism: uncultured Eubacteriales bacterium (assembly GCA_900317565.1). Taxonomy (GTDB): domain Bacteria; phylum Bacillota; class Clostridia; order Christensenellales; family Aristaeellaceae; genus UBA2862. The sequence goes on along the minus strand of ONHI01000019.1, from coordinate 11,453 downwards.
AGGCCAGGCCCCAGATCACGTCGTTGGCCATGGCGGGCATGGCCATGCGCAGGAAGTCCCTGAACAGCAGCCTGTTCCGGGCGAACAGCAGCGAGGGCCGCAGCTTCACGTCCTTGCTGCGGGCGGAGACGACCAGCACCAGCGCCAGCTCCACCAGCCGGGACAGCGTGGTGGCCAGCGCCACGCCCGCCGCGCCCAGCTTCGGCGCGCCGAGCAGCCCGAATATGAACACCGCGTTCAGCAGTATGTTCAGCGAGAAGGCCACCGTGTTCAGCACCGTGCTGATGGCCACCCGCCCGATGCTGCGCAGCGTGGCCAGGTAGACCTCGATGATGCCCCAGCACAGGTAGGCCACGGAGATGTTGCGCAGGTACTGCGCGCCGATATCGATCAGCTCCGGGTCCGGGGTGAACACCCGCATCATCAGCCGGGGCACGCTAAGCGCCGCCAGCGCGAACAGCAGCGAGGCCAGCAGCGAAAAGCGCAGGGCGATGCCCTCCACCACCTCGATGGCCCGCATCTCCTTCTTGCCGTAATACTGGGCGGCCAGCATCGTCACGCCGGTGCCCAGGCCGTAGAGTATCATGAACAGCACGCTGGCATACTGGGCCGCCAGCGACACCGCCGATATGTGGGCCTGGCCCACGAAGTTCAGCATCACCACGTCGGCGGAGTTCACCGCGGCGCTCAGCAGGTTTTGCAGCACGATGGGCACGGTCAGCTTCGCGATCTGGCCGTAGAGCCCGGGCCTGGTGCGTTCTGTGGTATTCACGGCAATCCGCCTTTCATTGGTGCGCGTTGAGCCTATTATAGCCGGAAAATCGGGGCTTGTGTATTATTTCTGTGCAAAATATCCGGAGGGCTGCATCGTAAAAAAGCAGATCCTTCGCTGCGCTCAGGATGACGTTCGATGCCGCGTTGTCATTCTGAGCGAAGCGAAGAATCCGCTTCCTTCCCCTTGATTGGTGCCCGTCAGTTGCCGCTGTTCTCCGCGGGCGTGTCCACCGCGTCGTCCACCGCGTTGCCCACGGCCTCGCCGGCGTCCTTCACGGCGTCCCCGGCGTCGTCGACGGCATCGCCCACCTTCTCGGCGGGGGCCTCGGCGCTGGCCTGGGGCTCGACTGTGTTCTGGGCGGGAGCCTCGGTGGGCGTGGTGGTCGTGGTGGTGGTCCTGCCCTCGCACGCGGCCAGGGCCAGCGTCAGCAGGGTCAGCGTCAGCAGCAGCGCAATTGCCTTTTTCATGTCTCTTCCTCCTGAATGGGTGTGATTGGTTTACGGGAATTAGGATATTCAGGAGGAAGGGAAAACATACCCGGAAATTATTATTTTTCCAGCATGATCCCCGCCAGCTGGGCGCTGCCGTGGCCGCAGTACGTCAGATACAGCGCGTTGACGCCGTCCGGCAGGGCGATGTCGGCGCTGTAATCGGTCCAGTTGTTGCGGAAGCTCACCGGGATGCGGCCCAGCTCGGGGCCGTCCCAGGCGGTTTTGACGGCGAAATACCCGCCGGCGTAGCCGCGCACGCGGATGCCGACGCGCTTCACGCCCTTGCAGTCGAAGTACTTGAAGCCACATGTGGCGGTGTCGGTCATGTTGGCGATGTAGCCCGGCTCCTCGTCGCCGTCCCGGCCGTCCTGGGTGATCTTCGGGAACCAGCCGTCCATCCAGAAGCCGTTGCCGCCGGAGCCGCCGGTGTAGACGCTCTCCACCGCGGTGAACAGGTTGCAGGCGATGTACGCGGGGTAATAGCCCTCCCCCGCCAGCGGCCCGCCGTTCAGGCCGCAGGAGGTCATCTCCACCTGGGGGATGCTGCCGTCGGAGAGTATCTCCACCTTCTGGGCCATGCCCTGGCGGCTGTAGTTGGTGCCGTCGGTGTGGCGGTGGTAGAAGATGTAATAGTTCTCCCCGATCCTCGCCAGTCCGCCGTGGTTGTTCGCGCCGTAGTACATGGGCTTCCCGGCGGGCTTGTAGCTGTCGATGCCCAGGTCGCAGTTGCTGACGATCACGCCGCCGAAGCGGAAGTCCTTCCCCGGGTGCTTGCTGGTGGCATAGCACAGCTCATGCATCACCACGGAGGAATACACGAAGTAATAGGTGTCCCCGAATTTGCGGATGGAGGACGCCTCGAAGAACTCGTGGCCCTGCCACTCGGTGCCCTTCGCGTAGGGCTGGCTGGGCATGACGGTCACCGGGTCCTCGACGACGGTCAGCATGTCCGGCCCCAGCACGGTCATCATCGGACCGGTGCGGTCCTTCGCCCCGATGGGACAGAAGCCGGTGTACATGTAGGTCAACTCGCCCTCGGTGAGCACGCCGGGGTCGAACTGGGGCTCGTCCCCCGCCCGCTCGCCCAGCCGCGTGCCGTCCTTGTAGCGCACATTGCCCAGGTATTCGTACTTCCCGGCGGGCGAATCGCACACCGCCACGGAGACATAGCCCTTGTTGCTCAGCACGTAGTAGAGGTAATAGCGCCCGTCCGGGCCGCGGGTCACGTCCGGCGCGAACAGGCAGCCCTCGCCGTCCGGGTTGTCCGGGTCGTCGGTCTTTTTGAAGATCACGCCCTCATAGCGCCAGTCGGCCAGGTTTTCCACCGGCGCGGACCAGCACACATAGTCGTTCAGGCAGTAGGTCTGGCCGCGGAAGCGGTCGTGGGAGCCGTAGACGTACACCCGCCCGTCGTAGACGTGGGGCTCCCCGTCCGGCGTGTATTCCCAGCTGGGAAGATAGGGGTTGTAGGCCTGCATCACGAAACCTCCTTTATTTGAGTGTGGAGTTGCGGTGTGGAGTATGGAGCAGGAATAGCTGGATGGGCGGGGATACGGATTGCCACGTCGGCACTGCGCGCCTCCTCGCAATGACAATGATCGCTGCGGTTCCTTGGATGTCATTGCGAGGAGCGAAGCGACGTGGCAATCCGTTTCTTCTGAGCGATCCCCCGCTCCTTCGCGGGAACGGAGGATTTGTCGCCGTCATTTTTCCCGCGCGCGGCAAACCATAACTCCACTCTCCACTCTTCACACTCCACACTCTCTGAATGCTGACCCGTCAGCCTTCAAACAATTCCGCCGCCTTCGCCATGCGCTCGGCGATCTTCACGCCGAAGGGGCAGCGGCTCTCGCAGCTCTGGCAGCCGACGCACTCGCCCGCGCCGTGCTCCAATGCGCGATAGTGCTCCCGCAGGCTCTCGGGCAGGGTGGGCTGCTGGATGGCCAGGTCGTAGAACTTGTTGACCATGGCGATATCGATGTCCATGGGACAGGGCCGACAGTGGCCGCAGTAGGTGCACTGGCCCATGTAGGAGTGCAGCGGCGCGGAGGCGATCACGGAGGCGTAGTCCCGGGCGTCGGCGTCGGCAGTCTCATAGGCCACGGCCTGGTCGACCTGCTCCGGGGTATCGTAGCCGCAGAGTATCGAGGCCACCGCCGGGCGGGTCAGCGCGTAGTGGATCAGCTGGGCCGGGGTGAAGGCGACGCCGAAGGGCGAGCGGTTCACATCGAACAGCGCGCCGCCGAAGAAGCCCTTCATCACGGTGATGCCCACGTCCCGCTCCTCGCACAGCCGATAGAGCTCGGCGCGCTCCGGATCGATGCCGCTGAGGCTCTCCTCGAAGTGGCCCTCCAGCAGCTCCATCAGGTCCTCGCTGGCGGGGTGCATGTCGAAGGCCGGGTTGATGCTGAACAGTATCATCTCCACGAAGCCGGTCTCCACCGCCCGCTTCGCCATGCGGGGGTTGTGGGTGCTCAGGCCGATGTGGCGGATGATGCCCTTGTCGTGCAGCTCGCGCACGTATTCGATGAACGGGCCCTGCATGGAGCCCTCCCAGTCGGCCTCGGAATCGATGTAATGGATCATGCCCAGGTCGATGTAGCCGCCGCCGATGCGCGCAAGCAGGTCCTCGAAGGCGGGCTTCACAAAGGCCATGTCCCGGCTGCGCACATACTGGCCGCCCTGCCAGGTGGAGCCGAGATGACCCTGCACGAACCACTCGTCCCGGCAGTCGGCGATGGCCTTGCCGATGATCGTGCGGGACTTCGGGTCCGGCATCCAGCAATCGATGATGTTGATGCCCTGCGCGTGGGCGTGGCGGATCAGGTTCACCGAGTGCGCCTCGTCGTGGCGCTCCAGCCACTCCCCGCCGAAGCCCACCTCGCTGACCATCAGGTTCGTCTTGCCAAGTCTGCGGTAATTCATGCTGCTTCCCCCTTGGTGGTATATTTTTGCTGGTTCCATTGTATCATTTATTCGTCGCCAATTCAACAAGCATTGTGTGCGTTCCGGGGCTTGAAAGCTGTCGAGGGAAGCGGTTCACGCAAAACAAGCCATGGCCTGTGTCGGAATGGGGGTTCGCGGCGGCTTGCCGGCAGGAACCATTGAACGAGCCAGCTCGACCGCGATGTGGGCGAGCGGCGAAGTTCCTGGTTCCGAAGGCAAGCCGCCAAGCCGCGTCCCCCCTATTGCCTGTCGGGCGGGCGCCGCATCGGCGTCCCTGTAACAATTCCTACTCCCTACTCCCTATTCCCTACTCCCTATTCCCTACTCCCTCACCTCGCCCCCGTTGCGTGAAAACCCTTTCTGTGGTATCATCAAATAAACTCATTCTCCCTGCAAAGCGAGGTCATCCACATGTCGAAGGGCGCGAACCAAAAGCTGAAGATGCTGTACTTGGCGAAGATATTCATGGAGCAGACGGACGACGAGCACGGCCTGACGATGCCGGAGGTGATCGAGCGGCTGGCGGCCTACGACGTGAACGCGGACCGCAAGACGCTGTACCTGGACTTCGAGGAGCTGCGCCACTACGGGCTGGACATACTCAGCCAGCAGGTGGGCCACAAGACCTATTACAGCCTGGGCGCGCGGGAATTCGAGCTGCCGGAGCTGAAGCTGCTGGTGGACTCGGTGCAGGCGGCGAAGTTCATCACGGACCGCAAATCCCGGGAGCTGATCCGCAAGCTGGAGGGGCTGGTGTCGGTCCACCAGGCGCGGCAGCTGCACCGCCAGGTGCTGATCTCGGGCCGGGTCAAGACCATGAACGAGAGCATCTACTACAACATCGACCGGCTCCACGAGGCCATCAACGCCGACGCGCAGATCCGCTTCCAGTATTACCAGTGGAACGTGGACAAGCAGATGGAGCTGCGGCGCAACGGCGCGTGGTACCAGGTCAGCCCGTGGGCGCTGATCTGGGACGACGAGAACTACTACCTGGTGGGCTACGACGCCGGGGACGACAAGATCAAGCACTTCCGGGTGGACAAGATGCTGCGCATCCGCAGCACCGACGAGCGTCGCGCGGGCAAGGACAGCTTCAAGGCCTTCGATTCCGCCCGCTACGCCAAGAGCCTTTTCGGCATGTACGGCGGCGAGGAGACCTCCGTCACGCTGGAGGGCGACAACGGCATGGTGGGCGTGGTGATCGACCGCTTCGGCAAGGACGTGGCGCTGGTGCCGGTGGACGAGCACCGCTTCGAGGCCAGCGTCAACGTGGCCGTCAGCCCCCAGTTCTTCGGCTGGATCATGGCGCTGGGCGGCAGCGTGCGCATCACCGGGCCCGCCCCCGTGGTGAAGCAGATGCAGGACGCCGTGCGCCGCCTGGCGGAGCAATACCAGGCGTGACGCGGGGCCGATGCCCGGCCAAGCCTCAATTTCATCGGAAATATGTCCTGTCAAGGGTGAATATTCGGACAGCAAAACGCCCCCGCGGCATGTCGGGGGCGTTTTTTGGTACACTTCTGGCGGTATACTTATCCCGTAAGCAAGACAGGAGCGACCGCAGCGAAGGAGGAATTGCAATGTTCACCCCCAAGGGCTTTTACACCGGCAACAGCTACGTGGGCTTCCTGCCCGACGGCAGCCGGATGGCCTTCCCCACCTCTGACGAATACATCGACTACATCCGCGAGCTGTTTGACGCCGCGGCCTGACCCACCCCGACCGCATTGGAGGCAACAGACATGCGCAGGATACACTATATCGAAATCATCCGCAAGCGCGGCTGGCTGGGCATCCCCTACCGCATGCCCAAGCTGCGCACCGCCCACGTGGACGAGCGCCGCTGGCAGCAGCTCCGCGGCAAACCCTTCTCCCTCAGCGCGATGCTGCTGTGAAGGGACGAGGAGCGAAACATGCGATAGCCGCCGATGCGATTCAACGCACCGGCGGCCTTATCGTCTATATCTCCTCCGCGGCATCCAGCAGCGCCTGCAATTGTCGCCGAAGCGCCGGGAAATCATTGACGAGGCTGTCCCAGATCGTCTCCGGCTTGACGCGGGCATAATCATGGGCGTGGATGTTCCGCGCGCCGCGAATCAACCGCCAGGGCACCTGCGGCGCGGCAGCCAGGACCTCCTCAGGCAGCTTTGTCACCAGCTCGCCCATCTGCATGATGCACATGCTCCCCGCGTACTGGTAGACGAAATGGTCCGCGAAATAACTCACGTCTCCCCCACACTGTTCGACGATGGACGCGCCGTCGTCACAGTAGCCGCACATCTTTTCGAGGATTTGCCGGTCAGCCTGCCTCATACAGCACCACCTCGTCCCGCTTCACATCGCGCAGGAAGGCCTCGTCCCGCACGCCGTCCATGACGACATCCACATGGCACCGCAGCGCATCCTCCAGCGCGTACACGAAGGCCATGTACTGGTAGACGCCCTTCAGCCTGCCCTCGCGGATCAGGATGTCCACGTCGCTGTCGTCCCGGGCCTCGTTGCGGGCATAGGAGCCGAAAAGGCTCAGCCGTTCCACGCCGAAATCCCTGGCGATGGGCACGACCCTGTCCTTGATTTCCTGTAGGGTGTAACACATGGACGACACCTCCCATCCTGTCCTCAATCCGATTGTACCACATTCTGCTATCCGCGGCAACTGGCAATTCACGGCTTCGGTCCAAAACATAAGCGCCGCCCGGTCCGCGTTTGCGGACCGGGCGGCATGAACTCTTTCGACATAGTTTATTCAGCCACTTTCTCGAAGCAGCCTTGGTCCTATCCTGTAGTCAGAATCCATCAATACTTATAGGCCCAAAAATCTATGGTTATCTCGAGTAAAGAATTTAGCGATGCAGCTTGTTGGATACTGGATTTGCTATATAATTTAGATCTTCTTGCCATATTGAGACTGCATTTGCATAATTGTCCCTTTTTTCATGAAGATAAATAAATTTCCTAAGATATTCTGCAATCCTTCTTCGCCCATAAAGGTTGACTTGTTCATCAAGGATACGTCTTCTTTCTTCGCGTTTTAAGGAAGTTGAATACCCCGCATCTTTCAGAAATGAGGTTTTGCTCATTCCCGAAAAAGTGTTCCCGTCAACATCAGGAGATTGTGTTGTTCTTTTTATCCCTGGATGGTTAATAAACAGACTATTCCCTGCAATTGGCTCATACAGATACCGTGTCGATCTCGTTCCACTTACATATCGCATATTAGATGGCTTTATCCTTACCTCACCTTTTTCTCGAGTAACCCTTACCAAAAGATTATCCCATTCATTTTCAGTCATGATGTATCTATGACAAGAATTACACACCCAAAGGTTACAGATGTAATAAGCTCTAAAATTACCATCTGTCGAATAAACAGGTATGTTGTAGCGTCCTTGCTCCATCTTGATATTACATATGGGACAGAAGCTTTTTTTGATCAATTTGCTGTTATTGCTGACATGGAACTTTTTTGCTTGTGGCGCTTCTTCTGGTTTTGTCGATGACTCTATATGCGTATTATTACTATTCGAGAGATCCCCTAGGGTTCGACTACTGCCTTGGGTAACTACAGGAATCGCCTTTTCTCCTGAGGATAGTTTACTGATAGGGTGCAGAGGAAGAAATGAATCCCTGTCATATGCAGTATTTGTTTCTAAATACAGTTTTATTAGTAATGCCTTTGCAGCAAGCTGGGGAGTGGAGAGGATTCCTTTCTTGTTTACCTGTGCAACGAATCGCACCGTATCACTTTCCAAGTTAAAACCAGTAACGATATTTGAAACGATATTGTTAAACAAGTCCAACGTTTCTTCGGTATAAGTGTTGACCCGAAAACCCAGTGTGCCGGCAACAGAATATAGTATACTGATATAGTCGTTAGATAAGAAATGCTTCTTTTTCTTGGCCATATTTTTTCCCCTCCCCCGATAATTGCTCGTCACTGAATGTCCTTGGTCATTTCATATACACGAACGCGCTCTGCAATGAGCTCCCGCGGAGCCATCTTAAGCCACAATGCTTTACGTCCTACATCGGTGGTATAAACTTGAATGCCTTGTTCATGCATATAGTTCTTCACTTGTTTTTGCAGACTAAGGAAATCGTAGACACTCCAGCGGTGATCTGCAATCAGCCGTTCCTGAAAGTCAGCCATATCACCATATAGCATGACAATCTTGGAACAATCTTTTTCAAAAAGATAAAGATACTTTCCATCATATTGTAACGTTTGGCAAATGCCATCAAATCGACTTCCATCTGTTGTTTCCCAACCAATATATTCCTTGCCAATCTGAACATCATTGCCAGCGAAGAACTTCATCCGGGTAATAAAGCGATCTATGAAAGCTGAAATACGAGGAATCTTATAGTTGCTAATCGTATTATCCAAGATATGTAATCCTCCTTTATTCGTCTTTGTAAGGAGGGCATCGCCCTATTGTTCTGTAAGTAACAGTCAAGCTGTAGCACCTTACAAATAGCAGGTTGCTGTGTGATCATCGGACTTGTTCCCTCACACACTCTTAATAGGTCGTCAGAGAAGCCGAACTAAGATAATAGCTTCTGAAGGCACGCATACAGATTTTTCAACTCTGTATCAATTTCTTCAAGAGTAGTAGAATCTTCCTCCGCAATGGCAGTAACATATGCTGCGGGGGTCAGATTGAATTTATTATCCCGAATGGCTACAGAATCAATGATCGCAGAAAAGCCCTCTTCATTCTCGTATAGATCAATTGTGTCAATGACCTTTGCGATTGCATCCTTAGACAGTTCTCCATTACCTTTGGTGGTGTTTTTAACGCTAGACTTTATAATGTCCAGTGCATTGATAAACAGAACACTATTCCGAGGTATGCTTTTATCAATTACCAGGAGATTTGTTCCTATGTTGGTTCCATTCCAAAGCGGCGGCAATGCAATGACGGCCTCAACCATTCCACGCTCAATTAATTCTTCTCGCAACTTGAGCGCAGGAGCGGAAGAGTTGAAAAGGACGCCACTGGGAACCGTTATAACTGCTTTACCTTCTGATTCCAGATAGCAGTGAATTGCTTTGTCGACAACTGCCAAGGAGGAATCCCTGTAATGATTGGTATCAGTGTCTTCCAGCTTAACGGCAATTGGGCCATCCACAAAGAGTTTGGTGCCCGACACTTCCGGTAACCTTGTCCTGAGGCTATCTGCGCATATCACATTGATATGGCTATATCCATAAAGGATATAAAGCATTGCTGACAAAGCAGCGATTTCAGAATTAACCTCTACGTTTACGATCTTGGGGTCGACATCACTTGTTATGGCAAGCGTGGAAAGGCCTGCCCCAGAGGCATAATCACAGAAGGTATCTGCATGTGTTACCTTTAATAGCCCTTTTGCAAGGAGATTCAGACTACGCTTTGAGGTAAACATACCAGTAAAGCTCTTACGATCTGCTGTTTGATAAAATACATCAACGAACTCATCAACCAAAAGTCGACCAATAGAATGGCTGTCGTCATCTTCTTCAAAATCATATTGGCCAAGCATATCCAAAAGCTTTTTAAACTCGTCCGAGGTAGCACCCTTCTTCGATGCTGCAATATCCATACCAAAAAGTTCCCTTGCATAATCACCGACGCTGTGACTGAGTATATCATCCAAATTGTAGGCCCCATCGATATACTTGAGAACGGCAAAAACGGTATCAATGCCAGAGTCAACATCACGCATGGCAAACATCTTCTGTGCTCGTGCGCATTGCTGCATATCCTCTATGGAAGTGACCCCGGTGTTGTTGTCAATGACATACTTCAAGAAAAGGAGCCTTATAGCACTTAAAGCTGGGTTTCTGGTGTATATGATACCCCGGATATTGTTCATCAAGCTCCAAATGATGTCTTTAATCTCTGTATTTTTCATACTGACTTCTCCAATTCCCGGAATAGAATGTCGTTTCGTTTACTTTCAAGCAGAGCAATCTGTCGAATGATGCTGAGCCTTCGCTGCGATTCCATAAATCTTTGACCTATTCTTCTTTGCTCTTCAATCGACGGTATTGGCAGGCTCACATTTTTGACTTTGCCCACGGAAAGCACTGTCATTACAGCGCCAGATACCTGGGATTGGAGTTGATTCTTACATAGTGCGCTATTCATAAATGCCAAGAGATACTGAATATCAACGTCAGATGAAGGTTTTATTATAGCACAGAATGAAGGAACAATGCATCCTTGTGAGGTTTCAGTTACTAACCCAGCATCATAAGGAGGAGATAGCTTCATAATAATATCTCCCACTTTTGAAACCTTCTTCGGGTCAGCACAAACCTTAAGGGCCTCTTCTGGCATCACATTGATATCAATTGACCCATCCAGGTTTATACTTTTAGGGATGAGCACCTTTCGCTTTTCCACCACTTCATCCCCAGCATCAGGGTTAGCTGTGACCCTGCTCATGATTTGACCGCCAACTACGTTCACGAGTTTATCAAGGCTGACTTTTTCCATTATCCCACATACCTCTCTAGATCGATATAGTTGTTCATATATTTCTTTGCGTTGCGAATGACCTTCTTGTTATAGTAAGTTGATCTACCGGTTTGTTCCTCAATCCTTTTTACTTGTGTCCGCTCGACTTCCCGATAGCGCTCGATCCGACAGAGTGCTCTCTGCTGTTGGACGGTTGTACAGATAAAGTAGGGATCAAGCCGATTATTCTCCCGAATCTCCATGTATCTGTCCAGATCGATCTCGTCGACCGATATGATTGCATCCTTTCGATCATGCTTTACTCTGGGAAAGGCTCTGACTTGGGCAGCCGCTTCTTTCCGAGATTCGGTCATCACAGCAAATGTCTTGACAGTAAAATAATTCATTCCGACGTGCCCACACTTAGCATTCACTTCATACATCTTCATAGTGTCATACTCTCCTGTCTTCCGTCTCGGTCATTATCCAAATTACGCCAGAGTCATTGTAATGTATTTTATGTTCCTGCAACACTGATAGTATAACACATTGAACTAGTCTTGTCAATACCTTTCAACACTATTTTTGAAATATTTTTTATGTACATGCCGGATGTGGTAAACGAATCCAATCTTTATCTCTACCCATAGCATAAAAACTTTCGGGATTAATAGACCCCCGCTACGCAACGCGGAGCGGGGGCAAATTCGCTTTGGAACAATCGCTTATTCCGCTGCCAGCCTCTGGTAGGAAGCGAGGCGATCCTCGGCGTCCTTCTGGGCCTCGGCGAACAGC
>ONHI01000054.1 GCA_900317565.1 uncultured Eubacteriales bacterium | reverse complement strand
CCTCGCCGGGTGGCCTGTTTCTCGTTCCTCTCATCGCTGTCCCCTTGTCTGCAAATTTTCTTCATTGGGGGCTTGACTTTTTATTCGCAGACTTCGTTTTATCTTCACCCTCGACAACATACTGGTCGCGCTTATGCCCTGGTTCAAGGCTTTGACTGTCGCTGCCGTTTTACTGTTTGTCGCTCTGCTTACCCGAAGGATAACCCGAAGAAATGCCAGCTCGGTCAGGTGAACAAAGGCTACACCGTTACAACAATACCATCTTTTCGGAGGAAAATCGAACATGAAACACTATACCCATAAGCTGACGGCGCTGCTGCTGGCGGCGCTGATCATGGTTTCTCCCGTTGCACAGTATGCCTGTGCGGAGGAGGCTGTCTATCACACCGAAACAAAATACCCGCTGCTGGCCGATGTGCGCGACCAGCTGGACGAGGATGAAATCGTCGCCGCTTACGATGTCGTCATCGACATGGGCGATTACTTCAATCCCGCTGATGTGTCTGCATTCAAGGTGGATAAGACCAACCAGCCCACCGATAAGGTTGTTGTCAGCTTCTTCTCCGCCCATGCGACGGATGGCACGGCGTTTACTCCTGATATGCCCGGCAGCTACTTTGCCTATTATATCGCAAAGCCCGTCAACGGGCATCCGGCCTACGAGGTCAGCCGGAGGATCACGGTCAACGCGGTGGAGGAACCCACTGCGCCTGTGGTGCCTGAGACCGTCGAGACTTTCCCGGAGGACGAGCCCGCCGACGAAGATTCGGAGGATGACCCATATGAAGAATCGGAAATTGATGATTCCGAGGAAGCTGCCTTCGATGATGAAGGTGAATCCGAAGAAGAATACGACGATGCCGAGGAATTTCCCCAGGGGGGTGACGTTTCCGAGGAAACTGATGCCGAGGAAGACCTTTCCGAATGGGAGGAAGAATCGGATGAAGACGGTGACACCGACCTCGGAGGCGATGAATACGCCGGAGAATACGATGATGACGAACACTCCGACGAAGATTTGACCTCAGAGGATTGGGACGAAGCCGATGATGACTTTGCCGATGAGGATTATGATGACACAGATCCCGACGAGGGTTATTATGATGATCCCGAAGAGGATGACTTCTACGATGAGGACGAAGATGATCCCATCGACGAATCCGATGTCGAAGATGAATCTGTATACGATCCCGTTGACGAGGACGACGCCTCGGATGATGAGGACGAGGACGGCGAGGAAGCCGAAACCACGCCGGAGCCGTCAGATGATCCCACCTTCGATATGCCGCAGATCTACGACGAGCCTATCGAAACCATTGTACCCGTCGATAGTCCTGAACCCACCGAGGTTATCGTGGAGGAGACCTCCGTCGATATTCCCGAAGACGATGAAGATGTCCCTGGTGACGACGGCGACGATACTGCCGACGATGACAGTGATGAAGAACCCGACGGTGACGATACCGATGGGGACGATGGTAATGACGCCCCCGGTGATGACGGTGAAACCGCGGAGGGCACCGATGAGGAACCTTCCCCGGAAGATGAGGATGAACCCTCCGAGGCATACACGCTGCCCGTGGATCAGATTCTCACGACGCTTTTAGAACCGACGCTTTCCCTGGCCTCCGTGGACGGTGGTGAGGGAGACGACGACGCCACCGAGGAAGAGGACGACATGGAGGAGATCGACCCGGACAACATCGTGTTGGAGGGCGACGCGAAGATGGTTCGCGGCTCCAAAGTGACCTATCCCAGCAGCCTGGGCAGTTGGAGCACCTTCAAGTACACCGTCAACGGCAAGATGGCGAATTGTCTGGAATCCTCCAAGACCTCCCCGAAGGGCGGTTCCTTCGCCCAGGAGATACTGGACAGCAATCCCAACCTGACCAAGACGCTGTACTACGGCTACGGCGGGCCGGAGGATTTGAGCGCCAGCTTCTTCCCGGACGATTCCGCAAACGTGCGCTATATCCTGACGCATATCGCCGCCAGCTATTTCTTCACCGGCAGCTATTCCAGCGCGACGAAGGGCTGCTCGTCCAGCGGCTTGAAAAAATACCGTGTGCAGGAATGGATTGATTATATTGCCAGCCTGGAGGACCCGCCCTCGCCTGGTATCAGCCTGAGCGATAAGTCGCTTGAGGTGACGGGCATCGCCAATGGCGTGCAGACCACCTCCAGCACCACGCTGAATGCCGACCATCGCAACAGCATTACACTTGCGCTACCGGATAATGTGACCTTTCATAACGAAAACACCGGCGAGACGCAAACGGGCGGCACGGTGACCATTGGAGGCGGTACGACCTTTCACTTCTCCGCGCCGACCTCCGTCAGCGGGACTTGGAAAACCGGCGACATGAAGGGCATGATTGCCATGATCTGGAAGGTGCTGGTGGTCAAGACAGGCACCAAGACGCAGAAGCTGGGCAGCTACGCCTCCGAGGAATACGGCGGTTCCGTCCACTTCACCGTCACATGGAAGAGCGAGGTCACGCTGAACATCGTGAAGGCCGATGCCGCCAATACGGACGTGCATCTGACAGGCGCGGTCATCGGCGTGTATTCCGATGCCGACTGCACCAATCAGTTGACCACCATGACCACCGGCGCGGACGGCTCTGCCTCCTGCACCATCCCGCGGGAATACACACGTCTGTACCTGAAGGAGCTGCAAGCGCCCACGGGCTATCGCCTGAGCAAGACGGTCTATACCGTGGACATGCCGGACGGGGATTCCGTTACGGTGATGGTCAAGGATGAGCAGCAGACGGCGGGCCTGAAGATCACCAAGCGCGGCGAGGTGCTGACCGGCGCGGACGTGACCGATGCCGGCGTTCGCTTCATCTATGAGAACCGCAAGCTCTCCGGCGCGGCGTACCGCGTCACCGCCGAGAGCGCCATCTATACCCCGGACGGCGCGCTGATGTATCAGAAGGGCGATGTGGTCGCGGACGGCCTGACCACCAACGACAGCGGCGAGGTTACGCTGAACGATGTGCCGCTGGGCAGCTACGTTGTGGAAGAGACGCAGGCTCCCGCGGGCTTTGTCCTGTCAGGCGAGAAGCACACCGTGAAGCTGGAATACGCGGGCCAGGACGCGGAGGTGGCCTTCAACGAGACCACCTTCACCAATGAGCGCCAGAAAGCTGCCGTCACCATCCATAAGCAGGACGGTGAGACGAAGAATCCCTTGGTTGGTGGCACATTCGCGCTCTACTCGGCCAGCGCCATCACCAGCTACAAGGGCGATAACCTTGTGGCCGCTGGCACCCTGATCGAGACGGCTAAAACCGGCTCTGACGGCAGCGCCGCCTTTGCCGCCGACCTGCCCGTGGGCTTCAAGTATGAAGTGCGTGAGGTCACACCGCCCGCCGGCTACACCTTCAGCGTGGAGAAGTACGAGTTTGCCTTCAGCGCCGCCGCGCAGACGCAGACGGTTTCGGAGTTTGGGTACAACTTCTCCAACGACCGCATCACGGCAACGCTCAATCTCCACAAGAAGGACGCGGAGACGGCCTTTGAGCAGGGCGACGCCCAGCTTGCCGGGGCCGTGTACGCGCTGTATGCCCGTGAAGCCATCGTCCACCCGGACGGTAAGACAGGCACGCTCTATGAGAAGGACGCGCTGGTGACGACCATGACCACGGACGCGGCGGGCGACGCGAAAGCCGAGAACCTACCGTTGGGCAAGTATTATCTCAAAGAGATTACGCCCTTGGCGGGTTATCTGTTGGACACCAATGTGTATGAGGTGGATTGCACGAAGTACGATCCCACCAAGTTCCTGATTCTGGTGGAAGCGACTGTGAAGGAGAAGGTCATCAAGCAGCCCTTCCAGGTCATCAAGGCCGCCAACAATGGCAAGACCGACGCTGACCTCATCAAAGGTGCGGGCTTCACCGCGTGGCTGGTGTCCGACTTGATGAAGAACGCGGATGGCAGCTATGACTTCTCCAGTGCGGAGCCCGTGGCGCTGGGCTCGAACGGTGAAACGGAGATCTTCACCGACGAGAAGGGGCACGCCATTTCCATTCCGCTGCCCTTCGGCACCTACATCGTGCGCGAGACCACGACGCCGAAGAATTACGCGCCCGTGGACGATTTCATCGTCACCATCAAGGAGAACAACCCCACGAAGCCCCAGGTGTGGCGGGTGCTGTTGGACGAGGAGTTCGCCGCGAAGCTGAAAATCTACAAGGTGGACAGCGCCACGGGCCGGACGATCCTGCTGCCCGGCGCGGAGTTCTCCATCTACGATGTGGACAATGACGCCTTTGTGGAGCAGGTCACGACCTACCCGCAGACCGTGAAGCATACCACCTTCACTACTGACGAAAGCGGCACCCTGACGCTGCCCGAAACGTTGCGCCCCGGTCACTACCGCATTACGGAGATCAACGCGCCTTTCGGCTATACGCTGAACCGCGCCGAAGCGGACGTGACCATCAGCGACGATGCGCTGCATCAAGTGGACGCCGTATCCGGCGACCTGGTGATCGAGGTGACGATGCACGACGCGCCCGCGCGGGGCCGCGTCACCGTGTACAAGGAGGGCGAAATGCTGTCCCGCTATGAGGATGGGCAGTTCATCTACGAGGTGCAGCGGCTCCCCGGCGCAACCTTCGAGGTCATCGCCGCCGAGGACATCTACACCGCGGACAACCAAAGGGACGCGGACGGCAACCGCTATCTGGAATATGCCGCGGGTACTGTGGTCGCTACGCTGACCACCGACGAAAACGGCGAAGCCCACACCGAGGATTTACCCCTGGGCACCTACAAGGTGATTGAGAAGAAAGCGCCCATCGGCTTTGTCCTCAACGTAGAGCCTGTCACTGTGACGCTGGCATACGCAGGCCAGGAGACGGAGATCGTAGTGGAGGCCACGACGGTGGCCGACGCCCGCCAAAAGGTAAGCCTGGTCGTGGAGAAAAAGGCCGAGGGCAAGGACATTAAGCTACCCGGCGCGACGCTGGGACTGTACACGGGCGAGGACATCCGTGCCCACGATACGGTCATCGTGCCTGCCGGTACCTGCATTGCCACCGCCGTGTCCGACGAGACCGGCAGCGTGGTCTTTGACATCGACCTGCCCCTGGGCAAGTACCTCGTCAACGAGCTTCAGGCTCCGGTGGGCTACGTTCTGTCGGATGAAGTGATCGAGTTGGAGGCGGCCTATCAGGGGCAGGATGTGAAGGTGGTTTCCGTTACCGGCACCTATGAGAACCAGCCTACCCGCGTGGCCATCAGCAAGGCCGACGCCACCACCGGCGTGGAGCTGGATGGCGCGAAGCTGACGTTGCTGGACGCAAGCGGGAAAGAGATTGATTCCTGGACTTCCGTGGCGGGCGAGCCCCACCTGATTGAAGGACTGGCCATCGGAGCGACCTATTCGCTGCGCGAGGACATCGCCCCCTATGGCTACCTGATCTCCAATACGGTGAAGTTCACCGTGGGCGACACCGCCGAGATTCAGAAGGTCATTATGAAGGACGAAGTACCCACGGGCAAAATCATCATCAACAAGTCCGGTGAGTTCCTGAGCGACATCTCCGTGTTCGACAGCGCCACCGGCTGGATCGGCAACACCTTCTCCTTCATCACGGGCGGTTTGAAGGACGTGACCTTCGGCGTGTATGCCTATGACGACATCAAGCAGGCGGACGGCGTTTCCCCGGATTACTACGCCGCGGGGACACAGATCGGCACCATCACCACGGACAACACCGGCGTGGCGATTATGGAAAACCTGCCCCTCGGCCGATACATGGTGAAGGAGATCGCTACGCAGGACGGTTATGTGTTGGACGACCAGCCGCGCCTGATCGACCTGACCTACCGCGATTCCAAGACGCCCGTCGTGACCTATTCCGAGGCGTGGCAGAATGAGCGCCAGCGGGCGCGCGTGACTGTCGTGAAAAAGGAAACGGACGGCGACAGGCTGCTGGAAGGCGCTGTGTTCGGTCTGTACAGTGCCGAGGACATTATAGGAGAAAACGGCAAGGTTATATTGGCGAAGGATACCCTGATCGAGCAGCGGGCCACCGATTCCAATGGCAGGCTGACTTTTGAGGTCGATCTGCCGGTGGGCTTCGATTACGCCGTCAAAGAGATCACCCCGCCTGCGGGCTATGCTTCCGACCCCAACGCACAGACCTTCACCTTTGACGGCAGTAATACCGATGTCGCCGTTGTGGAGATGGAGTACACCTTTGAGGATATGCCCACCCTTGTGGACGTGACCAAATCCAGCCTCACCACCGGTGAGGAATTGGAAGGCGCGAGCCTCCAAGTGACCGACGAGGACGGCAATGTGATCGACAGCTGGATCTCCGAAAAGGAGCCGCACCGCATCATCGGCCTGGTCGTGGACAAGACCTACACGCTGACGGAGACGCTGCCTGCGTCGGGCTACGCCACTGCCGAGAGCATTGAGTTCACGATCTTAAACACCGGCGAAGTGCAGGCTGTGGAGATGAAGGATGATGTGACGAAGGTAAAGATTTCCAAGACAGACCTGACCGGAAAGAAGGAGTTGGAAGGCGCGAAGCTGACCATCCTGGATTCCGAGGGCAAGGTTGTGGAGACCTGGACTTCCACTACCGAGCCGCATTACATCGAGATGCTGCCCATCGGTAAGTACACGCTGCGCGAGGAAACCGCGCCGTCCGGCTATCTGGTCGCGGAGGATGTGGAGTTTGAGATCAAGGACACCGCAGAGATCCAGACCGTCACCATGAAGGACGCACATGAAAACCCGGAGCAGCCCGGCACTCCCATGCCTGATACGCCCAAGACCGGCGACATGAACAACCCGCTGCTGTGGGGCGGCATCGGCGTGGTCGCCCTGCTGGGGCTGATGACCGCTGTGCTGGTGATGCGGAAGAATCGCAGGAAGCTCTGACAGAATGTGAGAAGGAGCCGTCGCTATGCTTCGGCTCCTTCGATTTCTTCAAGAGAGATTGCAACGCCCTGTGCAATCAGGTAATTGCCAATGGTGCGCATGAACTGGATTGCATTGTCGATTTGTAGATCGACATCCTCTTTTGCGACGATGTAGAAATCATCGTAATCGCTGGCATTGCGGACTTCAAACGCCTGCGTGATGATCGCGGAGAGATTGCGGTCGAGTAGCTCGGTTTTCAGATAGCGTTTCCTGAATTCAGCCATGACGCCGCTGTGCTTGCTCATATCGACCTCCTCCAACGCGAGGACCGCCCGCATGGAGTGGAATATGGCATAGTATGAGCGATTCGCGGCGGCGCGATAGTCGCTGATTTCACGGTTGACCTTTGCCGTATGCAGGCAATCGCGGGCGCGGTCAAAGCGCGCTTTCGATAAATCACGTCTTTCCTCGATGGTCATGCGCTGACGCCTCCGGCGTTGTATCGGATTCCCTCCGTCACAATATTTCTGTGATAGGGCAAAGATTGCGGCCTAAACTGTTCCTTTGAACGAACGCTCACGGATATAGTCACGTCATGGTCGATGCACATATCTCCGACAATCGACGAGATCAGCATATTCCGCGCTCTGATTTCCTTTTCAGGAAGCGTTGAGATGAGCATGATGTCCACGTCGGAATAGGGGCGATAGTCACCGCGGGCGTAGGAGCCATACAAATATGCGTCGCTGATCGGCAGGATGGGCGAACAGCGTTCGTAGACTTCGCTCAGGATCGACAGGGCTTCGTTTTTATCACACATGGTCACAGCCCCCTTTCTGTCTCTATCATACCATAGGATATGAAGAAACGCAAGAATCATTCGAGAATCGAAATGAAGGTGATCCTTTGAAAACCATCCTCATCATCATCGGCGTCGCCCTCGTCCTGCTGATAGGCATGATCGGCTACGCCTGCATCATCGTCAGCAGCGACGCGGAACGGGAAATGGAAGCATGGGAGCGTGAGAGATATGCAGGAAGAGATTAACCACAAGACGATTACCGTGTATATCAGGGGCGCGAAGGTGACGGCGCAGACACTGAAAGCGGCGCTGCGCGCAATACTCCGCGCCAGGGAAAAACACAAGCAGAATGTCCAGCGCCAGGAAACCGCGTATCAGGAGGACGATGTGGCTGTCAACAGGGGCAAGCAGTCTCTCCGGGATTTACAGACGGAGGGCGGCGAACTCTCTAACATCGAGATCACCGACGAGAACATCAAGTCCTTTGAACGATACGCCCGGAAGTACGGCATCGACTACGCGCTGAAAAAGGACAAGGCGGTAGACCCACCGCGATACTTCGTGTTCTTTCGGGCGCGGGATGTCAAGACGATGGAGGCTGCCTTCAAGGAATACTCCGAGTATACCACCAAAGAGAGGAAGCCCTCCGTCAAGAAGAAGCTCACCGTCGCCATGAAGCGCACCCTGCCCCAGCGGGCGCGGGAGCGCGAGAAGAAGAAAGAGAGGACGGAATCCCGTTGAGTACCAAGAAAAGGAAACAGGGCAAGCGCAAACCCCGCTGGTTGCCGCGCTTGCCGCCCACGGTCAACGCAAAGCAGGTCGTGATCGGCCTGCTTCCTTATATCCTCATCGCCTGGACTGGTGAAAAGCTGGGCTGGCTGTACCGCTATTGTCCGGGGAACAATCTGCTTTCCCGGCTGGTGGTGCTGCTGTCCAACGCGCAACTGGCGTTCGGGCAGCCCCTCATCAGCTTTCACCCCCGCGATCTGCTGGTCGGCGTCGCCGCTGCCGCCATTGTGCGGCTGGTGGTCGCCTATCGCGCCGGCAATTCCAAGAAGTTCCGGCACGGGCGGGAATACGGCTCCGCCTGCTGGGGAACGCCAAGGGACATCGCCCCGTTCATTGATCCCGTATACGAGAACAACATCATCCTCACAGCTACGGAACGGTTGACCATGAACGGGCGGCCCTATCTCCCCAAATATGCCAGGAACAAGAACGTCATCGTCATCGGCGGTTCCGGCTCCGGCAAGACGCGGTTCTTCGTCAAGCCGAACCTGATGCAGATGCCGGAGAAGGTCAGCTTCGTCGTGACCGACCCGAAGGGCAGCCTGGTCGTCGAATGTGGCAGGATGCTCGTCAAGGGCGGCTACCGCGTGAAGGTGCTGAACACCATTAACTTCGCCAAGTCCATGCACTACAACCCCTTCCAGTACATTCGCAGCGAAAAGGACATTTTGAAACTGGTCAATGCGCTGATCGCCAACACCAAGGGGGACGGCGAAAAGGCTGGCGAGGACTTTTGGGTGAAGTCGGAGCGGCTGCTGTTCTGCGCGCTCATCGGCTACCTGTGGTATGAGGCCCCGGAGGACGAGCAGAATTTCACGATGCTGCTGGAGCTGATCAACGCCTTTGAGGTGCGGGAGGAGGACGAGACGTTCAAGAACGCCATCGACCTGCTGTTTGACGATCTGGCCCGCGACAAGCCGGATCACTTTGCGGTTCGCCAGTACGCCAAGTTCAAGCTGGCGGCGGGCAAGACGGCAAAGAGCATCCTCATATCCTGCGGCGCGCGCCTTGCGCCGTTTGACATCGCGGAGCTGCGGGATCTTCTGGCCTATGATGAGATGGAGCTGGACATGATCGGAGATCAGCGGACGGCGCTGTTCATCATCGTCAGCGACACCGACTCCACCTTCAACTTCGTGGTGGCCATGATGTACAGCCAGCTGTTCAACCTGCTGTGCGACCGCGCCGATGACGTGCATGGCGGCAGGCTGCCATTTCATGTGCGGTTCCTGCTGGACGAATTTGCCAACATCGGGCAGATTCCCATGTTTGACAAGCTGATCGCCACGATCCGAAGCCGGGAGATGTCGGCCAACATCATCCTGCAATCGCAGTCCCAGCTCAAGACCATCTACAAGGACGCGGCTGAGACCATCATCGGCAACTGCGACACCATGCTCTTTCTGGGCGGGAAAGAGCCGAGCACGCTGAAGGAGATTTCCGAGACGCTCGGAAAGGAGACCATCGACCTGTACAACACCTCTGACACCCGCGGGTAGAGCCGGTCAACGGGCCTCAACTACCAGAAAACCGGCCATGAGCTCATGAGCCGCGACGAGCTCGCGGTCATGGACGGCAACAAGTGCATCCTTCAGCTGAGGGGCGTTCGTCCCTTCCTCTCGGACAAATACGACATCACCCGGCACAAGCGTTACCGGATGCTGTCCGACGCCAATCCCAAGAACGCTTTTCATATAGAGACCTACCTGCGGCACAGGCTGCACGTCCAGCCGGACGATGTTTGCGAAGTCTATGAGTACGACGCAAGCAGCGTCCCGCAAACCGACCCGAAGGGAGATCAGCAGGCGAGCTGACCTCCCTTCTTCATTCCAACAAAGAAAGGAATTGTGAATATGGCATTCTTCAACTCCGCAATCACCATTCTCCAGACCCTCGTGGTCGCCCTCGGCGCGGGCCTTGGCGCGTGGGGCGTCATCAACCTGCTGGAAGGCTACGGCAACGATAACCCCGGCGCGAAGAGCCAGGGCATCAAGCAGCTCATGGCGGGCGGCGGCGTTGCCCTGATCGGCACCCAGTTGATCCCCCTGCTGTCCGGCCTGTTCGGATAAGCGGCACAACGTCTATGGGAGGAACTGACCCATGTTTAACGCTCTGTTTGAAGAGATAGAGAAATGGATGCGCCAGCTCCTCTCCGGCATGGTCACGTCCAACCTGACCAACATGTTCACCGATGTCAATCAAAAGACCGGCGAGATCGCAAGTCAGGTTGGGCAGACCCCCCAGGGCTGGAACGGCAGTATCTTTTCCATGATACGCAGCCTCTCCAATTCCGTCATTATCCCCATCGCGGGCATGATCATCACGTTCATACTGTGCTATGAGCTGATTTCCATGGTAACCAGCGCCAACAACATGCACGACGTGGACACCTTCATGTTCTTCAAGTATTTCTTCAAGATGTGGGTGGCCGTGTGGATTGTGTCCCACACCTTTGATATGGTCATGGCGATATTCGACGTGGGCCAGCATGTGGTGAACAGCGCGGCGGGAGTGATCGGCGGCTCGACGGCGATAGACATATCTTCGCTTGTCGGGCAAATGAGCACAACGATGCAGACGATGGAAATAGGAGAGCTTGTCCTTCTGGCCCTGGAGACCCTGCTGGTGAGCTTTGGCATGAAGGTCATGTCGGTCATTATCACGGTGGTGCTGTATGGCCGCATGATCGAGATTTACCTGTATTCCTCTGTCGCCGCAATCCCCTTTGCCACCATGAGCAACCGGGAATGGGGACAGATCGGCAACAACTACCTGCGCGGACTGCTGGCGCTGGCGTTCCAGGGCTTCTTCATCATGGTGTGCGTGGCGATCTACGCCGTGCTGGTCTCCACGATGCAGATTTCCGACAACATGCACTCGGCGCTGTTTGGCATCGCGGCCTACACCGTCATGCTGTGCTTCGCTCTGCTGAAAACCGGCAGCCTGTCCAAGTCCGTGTTCAACGCGCACTGATACTGATAAAACGATGAAAGGAGACCGCTATGGCCTATGTTTCCGTCCCCAAAGACCTGACGAAAGTCAAGAACAAGCTGGTGTTCAACCTGACGCGGCGACAGCTGATCTGCTTCGCTCTCGCGGCGGCGATTGGCCTGCCGTTCTACTTCCTGACGCGGGAGGCGCTGGGCACCACCACGTCGGCCACCTGCATGGTGCTGCTGATGCTGCCCGCGTTCCTGTTCGCCATGTATGAGCGCGACGGCCTGCCGCTGGAGAAGGTGTTGATGAACCTCATTACCACGAAGTTCCTGCGGCCCGGCGTTCGCAAGTATGAAATGACCAACCTCTATGAGAAGAAAAAGGCCGTACCCGCGAAGGGTACTGCCCGGAAAGGAGCCAGGAATGTTCCGAAGAAAAAGAAGCGCTGATGCCGGCATGACCGTCCATGCGGAAATGCCGGAGATCGGGACTGATAACCCTCGCATGAGCCGCAAGCAGCGCCGCGCCGCTGAAAAGAAGGCGAAGCGGGAGGCAAAGGAAGCGGCGAAGCGCCAGGCCGCCCGCAGGAAGGCCGCCGCCAAGCACAATGCCGCCGCTAAGAAGAAAGGCGCGAGGAACGGTGCAAGGAAGCCCCAGTCGGAGGAGCAGAACAAACGGGCGATCTCCGCCCAGGCGACTATCCCCTACCGAGAGATGGGCAAGGACGGCATCTGCCGCGTCCATGACCGGCTGTATTCCAAGACCATCCGCTACCTCGACCTGAATTACCAGCTGGCGCAGCCCGACGACAAGGCCGACATCTTCGACGGCTGGTCGGAGTTCCTCAACTACTTCGACTACACCATCCACGCCCAGCTGACCTTCTCCAACCGGCACAGCATCGCCTCGGAGCTGGAGAATCTCATAAAGGTGCGTCCTCGGAACGACGGCTTCTCTGACCTTATGGAAGAATACGCCAATATGTTGCGGGAACAACTCCAGAAGGGCAACAATGGCCTGATCCGTACCAAGTACATCACCTATTCCATCGAGGCGGATAACTTCCGAGAGGCCAAGCCGAAGCTGGAGCGCATCGAAGCCGACATCCTCACCAATTTCAAGGTGCTGGGCGTGGTGGCCTATCCGCTGACCGGCGCGGAGCGTTTGAAGCAGATGTACGAGTTCTTCAACCCGGACGCCAAAGCACCCTTTGAGTTCAGCTACGACCTGGTGCTGAAGTCGGGCATGTCCACCAAGGATTACATTGCGCCGACCAGCTTCAACTTCAAGAACCGGCGCTTTTATCGCATGGGGAACCGCTACAGCGCCGTGTCCTATCTCCAGATTCTCGCCTCCGAGTTGTCCGACAAGATGCTGGCCGAGTTCCTCGACCTGGACAGGGATATGGTCATCACCATGCACATTCAGTCCATCGAGCAGAGCGCTGCCATCAAGATGGTGAAGGGCAAGGTCAGCGACATCAACAAGATGAAGATCGAGGAGCAGAAGAAGGCGGTGCGCTCCGGCTATGACATGGACATCATTCCATCTGACCTGAACACGTATTCAGGCGAGGCCCAGCACCTGCTGGACGATCTGCAATCCCGCAATGAGCGCCTGTTCCTGGTGACGGTCCTGGTGCTGAACACCGAGCGAACGCGGGAAGAGCTGGAAAACGCCGTGGGCCAGGTGGACGGCGTGGCCCACCGCTACAACTGCGCGCTGCGCAGGCTCGACTGTATGCAGGAGGCGGGCATGGTCAGCAGCCTGCCCCTGGGCTGGAACCAGGTCCCCATCAAGCGGGCGCTGACCACCACCTCCACCGCCATCTTCGTGCCTTTCACGACGCAGGAGCTGTTCATCCCCGGCGAGGAATCGGTGTACTACGGCTTGAACGCCGTGTCCAACAACATGATCTATGCCGACCGAAAGCAGCTCAAGACGCCCAACGGCCTGATTCTCGGTACGCCCGGTTCTGGCAAATCCTTCACGGCAAAGCGGGAGATCGCCCATGTGTTCTTCTTCTCCGAGGACGACGTGATCATCTGCGACCCGGAGGGCGAGTATTACCCGCTGGTGCAGGCGCTGGGCGGCCAGGTGGTGCGCATCGCGCCGAGCAGCCACGATTACATCAACCCTCTGGACTTCAACTTGGACTACTCCGACGACGAGAATCCGCTGCGCCTCAAGTCCGACTTCATCCTCTCCCTGTGCGAGCTGATCATGGGGTCGCGCAGCGGCATCGACCCGAAGGAGAAGTCGGTGATTGACCGCTGTCTGGCCATCATCTATGACAAGTACCTGCGCGACCCGCGCCCGGAGAACATTCCCATCCTGGGCGACCTGTATAACTGCCTGCTCAAGCAGCCGGAAAAGGAGGCGGCTTACATCGCCACGGCGCTGGAGATCTACGTTACCGGCAGTCTCAACGTGTTCAACCATCAGACCAACGTGGAGCTGACCAATCGCATCGTCTGCTTCGACATCAAGGACCTGGGCAAGCAGCTGAAAAAGCTGGGAATGCTGATCGTCCAGGATCAGGTGTGGAATCGCGTGACCGTCAACCGTTTCTCCCACAAGGCCACCCGCTACTATATCGACGAGTTCCACCTGCTGCTGAAGGAAGAACAGACGGCCTCCTATTCCATCGACATCTGGAAGCGGTTCAGGAAGTGGGGCGGCATTCCCACGGGCATCACACAGAATGTGAAGGACCTGCTGGCCAGCCGGGAGATCGAGAACATCTTTGAGAACAGCGACTTCATCATCATGCTCAACCAGGCCGGCGGCGACAGGGCCATCCTCGCCAAGCAGCTGAACATCAGCCCGCGACAGCTGTCCCATGTCACCAACTCCCAGGAGGGCGAGGGACTGCTGTTTTACGGCAATGTCATCATCCCGTTCCGGGATCGCTTCGACAAGTCCACGCGGCTGTACAGCCTGATGACCACCAAGCCGGAGGAGGTCGAGGCCCGCATGGCGAGGGAGCAGCAGGAAGATGAACATGAGGAAGATTCTTAGCATCGGATTGTTGCTTATGTCTGTTGGAGGCATCGCTGTCAGCACGGTCAACCTCATCCCTTATCTGTGGGAGGAGACGCAGTCGGCTTCGCTGTATGCGGAGCTGGCGGCAATTCATGCCGCTGGGGATGATTACCATACAGATGGCATAACCGTCACGCCGATGGCGACAACGACAGTCACCAATGTGGAAGAAAGTGACCAGGTGGACGGCGAATCGCAGGAAAACGGTGAGGACAGCCTGCCGGATGAAACGCCAGAGCCGACATCCCCGCCGGTCATTCACTCTGGCTTGCTGGCGCTGCATGAGAAGAACCCGGACTGCGTGGCATGGATCACCATTGAGGGGACGGTCATCGACTATCCCGTGATGTATCGTCCCAACCCGAAGAACTACTATCTGCACCGCGACTTCAACGGCAACCATGCCTCTGCCGGGACGCTGTTCATCGCGGAAAACTGCGATCCCGATGACAGCGACAATGTGATCATCTATGGGCACCACATGAACAGCGGTAAGATGTTCGCATCGCTCAACAAGTACAAGAAACAGTCCTTCTACGAGGAACACAAGCGAATTGTCTATGAGACGCTCAACGGGCAGGAGACCTATGAGGTCATGTTCGCCTTCACCACGCCCGTCTACACCGGGCATGACTTCGAGTATTACGCCTTCTCCAAGGCGAACAGCGCGGAGGAATACGACGCTTTCATCAACGCCTGCCGGGAACGGGCGCTGTACGATACGGGCGTGACTGCGCGGTACGGCGACAAGCTGCTGACGCTCTCCACTTGCGAATACTCGCAGAAGAACGGGCGCATGGTCGTGGTCGCCAGGAAAATCAACGAATGAAAGGAAGCGAAATGGCATGGCAAAGCGCATCTACAAGGCCAAGGATAAGCTCGTCCAACGGCGTGTTCGCGGCGCGGTGGTCGAGGAAAACGTGCGCACGGAAAAGCGGCGCAGGGTCGGCAAAAAGGATGTCGAGCTGGATGTGAACATGGCGCGAGGGCCGGATGAAGGTATGGACAGCGCGTTGGAGGAGGACAAGCCCGCGCCTGGCAGGATGAAAGTTGGCAAACAGGATGCCAATCGGTATGACCGCGACGATGAAGTGGAATCGCGTTCCCGCAGGCAAGGCAGAGTCCAACCGCGCCAGCTGGCGAGGGGCCGAGAGGCCATAGAGGAAACAGAAGAAGTTGAAAGCCTCCGGGAAACCGATGAACCGCTGGAATCACGTGTTGCCGACACAACTTCCCGCAGCCGATCCCAGCGGCGTCAGGCCGTCCGTGCTGCTGGTGATGCCGCTCTACCGGAGCACAGCAGCCGCTTCAAGTATCGCTCGGATGATCTCCGTGATCGCTCTGCGAGGGATACGGGCGATAAGAAGCGTGAGCAGCGCAGGAACGCCAACCGGCTCCACTACGACGAGGAGGAGCGGCGGCTTGAGGCTGAAATCAATGAACAGATTGAGAGTGACTCCGATGATACGCCTGACACCGAAACAAGGAAGCAAAAGCAGCAACACGTTCTTCCTGATGACGACATGAAGGTGGAAGCTGAATCGGCAGACGGCGATAGCCCTTCTCCATCTGAGGTCAAGCAACGCCAGCGCGCGCAGGCCAGCGCTTTCCGAGAGGCAAAGGCGAAAGAGGAAGCCGCTGCCGAAACCTTTGAAACGCTGGCTGAGGGTGAAACCGCCCGCACAGAGAGCATCGTCTCCGCGACGCGCAAGAGCCGCCTCAACTTCTCAGATGAAGGTTCCAACTTTGTTCACGGCGCGGGAAGAATAGCGAAGCGGACGGTGAAAACCGCCGCGACCCCGGCGCTGCTCTATGCCGGCCAGCAGCTTCGTGAAGCCGGAGAGGAAAACGACGGCGTTCGCGCCGCCGAAGCCAGCGGTCTCACCGCCCACAAGACGGCGACCCTTGCCAAGTCCTCCAAGCGTTCCGCCAACCGGCGCAGTGCCAGCAAAGCGCGCGCGGAATCCGTGAAGCAGGAACACGCCGCCCAGGTGGAACACAGGAAGAAGGAACAGATCCGCGCCTTCCACAAGAAGAAGCGCCAGCGCGCCGCCATCGCCGCCAAGCGCAACCACTTGACGGAGCAATGGGGCGCGGACTTCCTGCGTCTGTATCCCGGTGCGAACATTCTGGTCGCCACGAAAAAGGACTTTGAGCCGGCGAACCGCAA
>ONHI01000062.1 GCA_900317565.1 uncultured Eubacteriales bacterium | reverse complement strand
ACAGTTACAGTATAGCAGACAATATCGACCCGCGATTGCGCACCGTTTCATAACCCCTTCGGTGCCTTTCGCAGAAAGGCTGTGTATAGCCATGAAGCGATGGATGCGATTGACGGCCGTTGCGCTGTGCCTGCTGCTAGGCGCGTGCCCGGCCCTGGGTGAGGCCATCGCGCCGCTGCCGGAGGCCGAAATGGTGGAACAGTTCCCGGCTGAGCTGGAGCTCGACCTGGAGCCGGAGGCCGACTGGGCCGAGGTCAGCGCCGCGGAGGCGCTGGTCCCCGCGGACGGCACAGCCCCGGCAGACGGCACAGCGCCTGCGGATGGCACGGCTCCCGCGGAGGGCGAAGCCCCTGCGGAGGCCCCGCAGACATCGGAGCAGCCCGCCGCCGAGGCGACGCCCGAGCCCGAAGCGCCCCCGACGCTGAGCCTGAACGTCCCGACCTTGGCGCTGGGCGTGGGGGAGAGCTTCGCGCTGGTCCCGGCGCTCGCGTCCCAGCCCGCGGAGGAGCCGGCCTTTGCCTTTGAGAGCTCCAAGACCTCCGTGGCCACGGTCAACGCCCAGGGCAAGGTGACGGGCAAGAAGAAGGGCAGCGCCACCATCACCGTCACCGGGCCCGACGGCCTGAGCGCGAGCTGCGCGGTGACCGTGTACAAGGCCCCCGGCTCCGTCACGATGAACGTCAAGACGGTGAACCTGGGCTGGGACGCCGCCATGGGCGTGGGCTCCGAATTCCAGCTGTCGGCGAAGCTGCCCAAGAACACCTCCTCCCGACTGACCTACAGCGGCTACAACGCCGCCGTCGTCGGCGTGGACGAGACGGGCAGGCTGGTCGCCCGGGGCATCGGCAGCACGAAGGTGACGGTCAAGACCTTCAACAAGAAGAAGGCCACCGTCAAGGTGAAGGTGCTGCCCGGGCCGGACGCGCTGGAGCTGGACAGGACGGCGCTGAGCCTGGCCCCCGGCGAGAGCTTCACCATCGCCGCGACGCTGCCGAAGAAGACCGCCGGGACGGTCCGCTTTGACACGGACAACCCCGGGGTGGCCGTGGTGGACCCGGAGACCGGCGCGATCACCGCCAAGGCCCTGGGCCAGACCATCGTGTCCGCCACCAGCTTCAACGGCGTGCGGGCCGAATGCGCCGTGTCCGTGCTGCCCAAGGCCAACAGCATCACCCTCAGCGCCAAGAAATACACCCTCGGCCTGGGCGAGACGCTGCAATTGAAGCCGAAGCTGAAGCGCAAGGACGGCCAGACCCCCGGCGGCATCCCCGCCTACAAGAGCTCCAAGGCCAGCGTCGCCAGCGTCAGCGCGGACGGCCTGGTCACCGCCGTCAAGAAGGGCACGGCGAAGATCACCGTCACGGTCCACGGCGGCGCGAAGGTCACCTGCACCATCACCGTGGTCGCCGCGCCGACCTCGCTGAAGATCCTGGCGAAGAAGCCCAAGCTAACCTTCAACGCCGAGACCGGCAAGGGCAACACCACCACGCTGAAGCTGACCCTGCCGAAGGGCAGCGCGTCCAACAAGATCAAGTATTCCGGCTACGACAAGGCGGTGGTGAAGGTGTCCTCCGCGGGCAAGATCACCGCGCTGGGCGTCGGCGAGACCGAGATCACCGCCACCACCTTCAACGGCAAGACGTCCAGCTGCGTGGTGCGGGTGCTGGATTCCAAGGCCAAGCGCACCGTGAACATCGCCCACCGGGGCGGCGCGGGCTATTGGCCGGAGAACACGCTGGAGGCCTTTGAAAATGCGGCCTCCACCGGCGCGACGGCGGTGGAGCTGGACGCCCGGACCACCAAGGACGGCGTGCAGGTGATCCACCACGACGATTCCTTCACCGCCGGGGGCAGGCGCTATTACATCGCCCGGGAGAAGCTGGAGACGCTGCAAAAGGCGAAGCCCGGGCTGTGCACGCTGGAGGAGGCCATTGAGGTCATCCGCGAATCCGGCCTGGAGATGCACCTGGAGCTGAAGAAGACCGCCAATCCCGCAGCCTGCGTGAAGGCCGTGCAGGAAGGCGATATGCTGAAGCGCACGGTGTTCATCTCCTTCGAGGTGCCCCTGCTGGAGAAGGTGCGCAAGCTGGAGCCCGCCGCCCGCATCGGCCTGGTGGTCAACAGCACGCCCTCCAACGTGGACGCCATATTGACCCGGCTGGGGGCCGAGGCCATCTGCCAGCAGCAGAAGTACCTCACCAAGGCCAACCTGAAAAAGTGGCAGAACCGGGGCCTGCTGGTCGGCTCATGGACGCTGGACGAGCCCGGCGACATCGACCGCTGGCTGAGCTTGGACGTGGATCTGATCACCAGCAACTATCCCAGGCGGGTGACCGAGGCGATGGAATGACGCCCGGTCTCGCGCCTGTCGACGATCCCACTCACAACAGAACGTTGAAAGGATGATTCCCCATGAAAAAGCTGATGCTGGGCAACCAGGCCGTGGCGCGCGGATTGTACGAGGCGGGCTGTCGGTTTGTGTCGTCCTATCCGGGCACGCCGTCCACCGAGATCACCGAGCAGGCGGCGCTGTACGACGAGATCTACGCGGAGTGGGCGCCCAACGAGAAGGTGGCCGCCGAATCCGCCGTGGGCGCGAGCCTGGCCGGCGCGCGCAGCTTCTGCGCCATGAAGCACGTGGGCTTCAACGTGGCGGCGGACCCGCTGTTCACCGCGTCCTACACCGGCGTGAACGCGGGCCTGGTGATCTGCGTGGCCGACGACCCGGGCATGCACTCCAGCCAGAACGAGCAGGACAGCCGCCACTACGCCATCGGCGCGAAGCTGGCGATGCTGGAGCCCTCCGATTCCGGCGAGTGCGCCGAGTTCGTGAAGGCCGCCTATGAGATCTCCGAGGCCTACGACACCCCCGTGGTGCTGCGCACCTGCACCCGCGTGGCCCACAGCCAGAGCCTGGTGGAGCTGCACGACCGCGACGAGAAGGCCCTGAAGCCCTACGAGCGCAACCCCCAGAAGTACGTCGCCGCTCCGGCCAACGCCGTGAAGCGCCACGTCGAGGTGGAAAAGCGGATGCTCGCGCTGCAGCAGCTGGCGGAGACCACGCCGCTGAACCGGGTGGAGATGGGCGACACCGACATCGGCTTCGTGACCTCCGGCACCTGCTATCTGTACGTGAAGGAGGCATTCCCGGAGGCCAGCGTGCTGAAGCTGGGCCTGGTGAACCCGCTGCCGGTGGAGAAGCTGCGGGCATTCGCCGGGAAGGTGAAGCGCCTGATCGTGGTGGAGGAGCTGGACGGCGTCATCGAAAACCACCTGCGGGCCAACGGCATCCGGGTGGACGGCGGCAAGGACCTCTTCGGCTATCTGGGCGAGCTGTCCCAGAACAAGCTGCGCGCCGCCATGGGCGCGGCGCTGCCGAAGTTCGCGGCCTATGACGAGGCCGTTCCGGGCCGCCCGCCGGTGATGTGCCCCGGCTGTCCCCATCGCGGGCTGTTCACGGTGCTGAGCAAGCTGAAGCTGACCGTGCTGGGCGACATCGGCTGCTACACCCTGGGCAGCGGCGCGCCGCTGAACGCGGTGGATTCCGTGCTGTGCATGGGCGCGTCCATCGGCATGGCCCACGGCTTCACCAAGATGCTGGGCGAGGAGGCCGCGCGACGCAGCGTGGCCGTCATCGGCGACAGCACCTTCATGCATTCCGGCATCACCGGCGTGGTGAACCTGGCCTACAACAAGTCCATCGCCACGGTGCTGGTGCTGGACAACTCCATCACCGGCATGACCGGCCACCAGCAGAACCCCACCACGGGCCTGACGCTGCAAAACGAGCCGACCTACGCCATCAAGATCGAGGACATCTGCCGCGCGGCGGGCATACAGCGCGTGCGGGTGGTGGATCCCCAGGACATGGCCGCCACGGAGGCCGCCATCAAGGAGGAGATCGCCGCCGACGCCCCCAGCGTGATCATCGTGCGCCGTCCCTGCGCGCTGCTGAAATACGTGAAGGCGAAGCCGCCGCTGTCCATCGACCCGGAGAGGTGCAAGGGCTGCAAGAGCTGCATGAAGATCGGCTGCCCGGCCATACGCTTCGTGGACAAAAAGGCGTCCATCGATCCCACCATCTGCGTGGGCTGCGGGCTGTGCGAGCAGATGTGCAAATTCGGCGCGTTCGTGAAGCCCGAGGGAAAGGAGGGCAAGTGATATGAAGACCACTTCCATCATGATCGTCGGCGTCGGCGGGCAGGGCACCCTGCTGGCCTCCAAGCTGCTGGGCAACGTGCTGCTGGGCGCGGGCTATGACGTGAAGCTCTCCGAGGTGCACGGCATGTCCCAGCGCGGCGGCAGCGTGGTCACCTACGTCAAGTACGGCGACCGGGTCTATTCGCCCATCGTGGACCAGGGCGAGGCGGACTACATACTGTCCTTCGAGATCCTGGAGTCCGCCCGCTGGATCTCCTACCTGAAGGAGGGCGGCGTGCTGCTGACCAACACCCAGAGGACCTGGCCCATGCCCGTGATCACCGGCGCGGCCCAGTATCCCGAGGGCATCGTGGAGAAGCTGTCCGCCATGGCGGACGTGACTGCCGTGGACGCGCTGGCCCTGGCCGAGCAGGCGGGCAGCCCCAAGGCCGTCAACGTGGTGCTGATCGGCGTGCTCTCCAAGCGCATGGACATCCCCGAAGAAGCCTGGATCAAGGCCATCGAGGAGACCGTGCCCGCCAAGTTCCTCGAAATGAACAAAAAGGCGTTCCAGCTGGGCAGGAACGCGTAGGGTCAAACGCAATAATATAACAGCGGCAAGGCGCCATAGGGCGCCCTGCCGCTTTGATATCCGGGGAATCACTCCGCCAGCCTGGCCTCGACCTCCGCGATCTCGGGCACGCTGGAGATGCCGCCGTGCTTCTGGGTGGAGAGGCTGGCGGCGGTGCAGGCGAAGCGGGTGACGGCGGTCAGCTCGTCCACGGACAGCTCGCCGGGGGCCTTGCCGGTCTTGAGGAAGCGACTCATGGCGCTGCCGCCGAAGATGTCGCCCGCGCCGGTGGTGTCGATCACCCTGATGCCGGTGGGGGAGGCGACGGTGGCGCAGCCGTTTTTGTTCGCCACGTGGCAGCCCTTCGGGCCCAGGGTGGCGTAGACCAGGGACGCGCCGTATTCGTTCAGCAGCTTCTGCGCGCCGGCCTCGGGGGAGATGCCCCAGAGGAACTCGATCTCCTCGTCGCTGATCTTCACGATGTCGGCCTGATGCAGGCTCCATTCGATGGCCTCCTTGGCGGCGTCCATCGTGGGCCACAGCGGCTTGCGCAGGTTCGGGTCCACGCTCACCAGCCTGCCGTGCTGCTTCGCCAGCGCCACGGCCCGGTGGGTGGCCTCCCGGGCGGGATCGTCGGTCAGGGACAGCGTGCCGAAGTGGAACACGCGGCTGTCGGTGATCAGCGCCTCGTCCAGCTCGTCGGCGCGCAGGCAGGTGTCCGCGCCGGGCTTGCGGGCGAAGCTGAAGTCCCGGTTGCCGCTGGCGTCCAGCGATACGAAGGCCATGGTGGTGAACTGGTCGGGGTCCACCACGATGCCCCGGGTCTCGATGCCGGCCTCGCGCAGCGTGCCCAGCAGCAGCCTGCCGAACATGTCCTCGCCCACCTTGCCGATCATGGCCGTGGAGCAGCCGTATTTGTTCAGCGCGGCCAGGAAGTTCCCCGGCGCGCCGCCGGGATTGGCGGAAAGCACGGGATAGCCCGCTTCGTTGGTGTCCTTCGGGGCAAAGTCGATGAGCAGCTCGCCCAGCGCGGTGACGTCAAACATGGTGAATCCCCCTCCTTTGTCGTTGGGAATATGATATCATATTTCCATGGGGGAAGCAATGGGATAAAACCGTTGCACAACCGATAATTTTTCAAATAATTATCACTGATTCTGCGCAGAGCACGGGGCATGCATGTTATAATACATACACCGTATAATACCATCGATATATATTTCCATCGACACCTTCCGGCGGGACCGGGCAAGGAGGGGGATTACCGGGTGAAGGACGCGAACGCCATCGAGCTTCGAAACATATCGAAGCGCTTCGGCAAGGTCATCGCCAACGACAGGATCAATCTTTCCGTGCGCAGCGGGGAGATACTGGCGATACTGGGCGAAAACGGCAGCGGAAAGACCACGCTGATGAACATGATCTCCGGCATCTACTATCCGGACGAGGGCCAGATCTTCGTCCACGGCGAGGAGGTCACCATCCGCTCGCCGAAGGACGCCTTCCCGCTGGGCATCGGCATGATCCACCAGCACTTCAAGCTGGTGGACGTGCTGACCGCGGCGGAGAACATCGTGCTGGGGCTCTCCGGCCCCACCCGGCTGGACATCACCGCCGTGGCCACGCGCATCAGCAAGCTGGCCAGCAAATACGGCTTCGACATCGATCCCTTCAAGAAGGTCTACGAGATGTCGGTGTCCGAGAAGCAGACGGTGGAGATCGTGAAGATGCTCTATCGCGGCGCGAACATACTGATCCTGGACGAGCCCACCGCGGTGCTGACGCCCCAGGAGACCGACGCGCTGTTCGCCGTGCTGCGCAACATGCGCGACGCCGGCAACGCCATCATCATCATCACCCACAAGCTCAACGAGGTGCTGGCGCTGTCCGACCGGGTGGCCGTGCTGCACAAGGGCCGCTACATCGGCACCGTGGACACCGCCGAGGCCACCGTGGAGAGCCTCACCGAGATGATGGTGGGCAAGAAGGTGACGCTGAACATCGAGCGGCCCGACCCGGTGGATCCCCAGCTGCGGCTGAAGGTGAAGGACATCACCTGCGTGAACAAGGAGGGCGTCATCACCCTGAACCACGCCTCCTTCACCGCCAACGGCGGCGAGATCCTGGGCATCGCGGGCGTGGCCGGCAGCGGCCAGCGCGAGCTGCTGGAGTCCATCGCGGGCCTGGTGGCCAAGGAGTCCGGCGAGATCGACTACTATCCGCCGAACCAGCCCATGCAGGAGATCTCGAAGCTCAGCGCCGTGGAGATCAGCCGCCTGGGCATCAAGCTGTCCTTCGTGCCGGAGGACCGGCTGGGCATGGGCCTGGTGGGCCCCATGGACATGATCGACAACATGATGATTCGCAGCTACAAGAAGGGCGGCTTCTTCTGGGCGGACCGGCGCGCGCCCAAGACCCTCGCCGAGCACATCATCAGCGAGCTGGAGGTCGTCACTCCGGGCGTGAGCACCCCGGTGGGCAGGCTCTCCGGCGGCAACGTGCAGAAGGTGCTGGTGGGCCGCGAGATCTCCTCCGCGCCCATCGTGCTGATGGTGGCCTATCCGGTGCGGGGGCTTGACATCAATTCCTCCTACACCATCTACCGCCTGCTGAACGAGCAGAAGAAGCGGGGCACGGCCGTGCTGTGCGTGGGCGAGGACCTGGACGTGCTGCTGGCGCTGTGCGACCGCATACTGGTGCTCTGCGACGGCAAGGTGACGGGCATCGTGGACGCCCGCACCGCCACCAAGGAGCAGATCGGCCTGTTGATGACCCATACCGGGAAGGGAGGCGGACGCTGATGGCGAGGAACATACACGGTGCGCACGAGCCGCTGATGCACATCTCCAAGCGGGAGGAGTGCGGCCTGCTGCGGGCCTGCCTGGTGCGCCTGGCCGCCATCGCGCTGGCGCTGGTGGTCTGCGGCGTGGTGATCGTGGCGCTGACCGGCCTGAACCCGGTGGAGGTCTACGCCGGCATCATCGACGGCGCGGTGGGCTCCGGCCGCCGCTTCTGGGTGACCATCCGCGACACGCTGGCGCTGCTGCTGGTGGCCGTGGCCATCACCCCGGCCTTCAAGATGCGATTCTGGAACGTGGGCGGCGAGGGCCAGGTGCTGATCGGCGCGACGGCCACCGCCGCGGTGATGATCTACCTGGGCGACAAGCTGCCCGGCTGGCTGCTGTTCCCGGCGATGATACTGGCCTCGCTGATCGCGGGCATGATCTGGGGCGTGATCCCGGCGCTGTTCAAGGCGGGCTGGAACACCAACGAGACGCTGTTCACGCTGATGATGAACTACGTCGCCACCCAGTTCGTGGCCTTCTGCATCGTCTACTGGGAAAACCCCGCCGGCTCCAACAGCGTGGGCATCATCAATTCCGCCACCAAGGCGGGCTGGCTGCCGCCGCTGCTGGGCCTGACCTACGGCTGGAACCTGGTGATGGTGGTGCTGATCACCGCGTTCATGTACGTCTACCTGCGCTATTCCAAGCAGGGCTATGAGATCGCCTATGTGGGCCAGAGCGTGAACACGGCCCGCTATGCCGGCATCAACGTCAAGACGGTCATCATCCGCACGATGGCCATCTCCGGCGCGCTATGCGGCCTGGCCGGGTTCGTGCTGGTCTCCGGCGCGGGCCACACCATCTCCACCACGCTGGCCGGCGGGCGCGGCTTCACCGCCATCGTGGTGGCCTGGCTGAGCAAGCTGAACACCTTCACGATGATGATGGTCTCCTTCCTGCTCACCTTCATGGCCAAGGGCGCGATCCAGATCGCCAGCCAGTTCAGCCTGAACGAGAACGCCAGCGAGATCATCACCGGCATACTGCTGTTCTTCGTGCTGGGCTGCGAGTTCTTTATCAACTACAGGGTGGAATTCCGCCACCGCCGGAGGGAGGACTGAGCCATGGGCGCGATCATCATATTCATCCAGAAGGCCATCGGCCAGGGCATTTGCATACTGTTCGGCGCGAACGGCGAGATCCTGACGGAAAAATCCGGCAACCTGAACCTGGGCGTGCCCGGCATGATGTACATGGGCGGCATCGCGGGCATCGCCGCGGCGTTCCTGTATGAGCGCGCGGTGGAGACCCCCAACGCCTTCGTGGGCTTCATGCTGGCGCTGCTGGCCGCCGTCGGCGCGGGCGCGCTGGGCGGGCTGGTCTACAGCGTGCTGACCATCACCCTGCGGGCCAACCAGAACGTGTCCGGCCTCGCGCTGACCACCTTCGGCGTGGGCTTGGGCAACTTCTTCGGCGGCTCCATGTCCAAGCTGGCGGGCGGCGTGGGCCAGATCTCCACCGCGGCCACGGCCAGCGCCTTCCGGCTGAAGCTGCCGCTGCTCAGCGACATCCCCGTGCTGGGCGACGTGCTGTTCAGCTACGGCCTGCTGACCTACTTCGCCATCGTGCTGTCCATCGCGCTGAGCTGGTATCTGAACCGCACCCGCCAGGGTCTCTGCCTGCGGGCCGTGGGCGAAAACCCGGCCACCGCGGACGCGGCGGGCATCAACGTGCAGCTGTACAAGTACCTGGCGACGGTCATCGGCGGCGGCATCGCCGGCATGGGCGGCCTGTACTTCGTCATGGAGTATTCCGGCGGCACCTGGACCAACAACGGCTTCGGCGACCGCGGCTGGCTGGCCGTGGCGCTGGTCATATTCGCCCGCTGGCGCCCGCTGAACGCCATCTGGGGCTCGCTGCTGTTCGGCGCGCTGTACATACTCTATCTGTACATCCCCGGCCTGGGCCGCAGCACCCAGGAGATCTTCAAGATGCTGCCCTACGTGGTCACCATCATCGTGCTGATCCTCACCAGCCTGCGCAAGAAGAAGGAGGACCAGCCCCCGGAGAGCCTGGGACTGCACTACTTCAGGGAGGAAAGGTAAGCCATGCGCAATTGAGCGCTTCCCTGTGAACAGGATAACAGCAGAATAAGAAAAGGAACTATCCGCCACCACATCCTCTATCAGAGGAATACACGACGACAACGAATAGTTCCTTTTCTCTATCTTAGCATGCAAACCGTATATCGTCAAGCAATAAGATGGGTTCTTCACAGAACTCCGGGGAATTGCCTGTCACTCCCCCAGTCAGCTGCGCTGACAGCCCCCTCGGTGAGGGGGCCTTTTGGCGGCGAAGGCGGGCTATTATGCCTCCCTCTCAGAGGAAGGTGGCAGCCCAAAGGGCTGACGGAGGGAGTTTCCCATTCCCGTGATTTCTGTGATGAGCAAATATATTAGGCTGAAAACAGGCTCTAACGGATAAGAAGAATGGATGCTCGTGCCCTCGTTGCGGGCTCAGGCCGGCAGGCAATATCAATCAATATTTCATCGGTTACATGATAGAAAACGGAAGTATGCACTGAGCTTACTTCCGTTCAGCAGACGCCCGGATTTGAACCGGGCCTTCGCTATAGGCGCGTTCTCCCTCTTAAACTACTGTCTGCCATGGTGATTATGCCATGTTTGCAGTATTCTGTCAATCGTCGGCCTGTCAATATTCTTTTGTGTTGGATAATAATGCATTTTCTTTTATTGCTACGTTAAGCACATTATGCTATAATCTACATACGATAGATGATTACGATCATATGGTAAGAAAGGCAGAGCATCATGGAAAACCTGAGCATTTACTCGTCTGACAGCTCGTTCAATGGCATCGTGGTCATGAACGGTGCGAATTCCAAGATCAACCTTGTGCGCGTCGCAAAGGACAGGGTTTCCGAGTTTTCCACCTCCATGAACAAGCCGGGTATCTATCTGCTGTTGATCGGTACCAACTGTATCTATGTCGGACAGACCGGCTTGAGCACCATAGATAAGCGGATTATGAGCACCCATAGCGGCTCTATCGACTCCGATTGGCACACAGTTCTCAGCTTTGCCTGCATCAATCCTACGATCAGTACGAATCAACTCCTCTATATGGAGAATGCCATGTGCGAGTATGTCTATAAAAACTACCCGTACTGTGCGACCACAAGCCCTGCCAAAGCCTATTGCAATACCAGGTACAGGAAGGAGCATTATGGCTTGAGCATCGGGCAGACTGTGGAATGCGACCAGTGCCTGGCGGATATGCAGGAATACATCCGCTTGTTCCCGAAGGGCATTTTCCTGGAGGGATCACCGGATACGCCTGAAAAATACACTTCGGGTGGGAGCACGTCTGTTCCCGGTCCGATGGAAAGCGCGATAGGCGTGCCGCTCTTTGCCAAGCAGCGTTCCGCCGATGCCGAGGGCTATCTTACCAGTGACGGCAAGTTTATCCTGAAAAAGGGGAGCTTCATCACCCCCAAAGAGCCGACATCGACATGCCCGCAGAGTACCAGGAACCGGCTATTGGTAGAAGCCGGCAATCTGGTCGGCAATAAGGTGCTGAACGATCTTGTATTTTCGTCCCCTTCTGCGGCGGCGTGTTTCGTTGCCAAGGCGAGCATGAATGGGAATGATGTGTGGAGATCGGCCAACGGGACGAAGCTGATCGATTTGATTGATTTCTTCGGAAGCAGCCTGTCGGATGAACCGCAATTTGGCCCTGCGCCTTCGACCGTTACCGGCGTTGTTGCCGAAACGGATGAAACCGATGCCAATGCTGACGTTGCGGTTTTATCGGCTGCTGATTACACTACCTTATACTGCAAGGGGCGAGGCGCGAACGCCAAGGGCTATGTCAGAGCTGATGGGAAATTCATCGTGTTGGCGGACAGCTTTGTTACGCCGCTGGACTTTACCGCCTCATGCCCTACCGGCACCAGAAAGAGACACGCTGTCGAACAGGACAGGATGCTCGGGAACATGCTCAAGGAAGATATGGAATTCAACTCCCCGTCTGCAGCGGCCAAATTCGTTTTGAAGAGCAGCGTAAACGGGAATGATCTCTGGCTGACCGAGGACGGAATCAAGCTGGGCGATCTGCACTGAAAAAGGAACTATCCGCCGCCACATCTTCACGAAGAAGAATCACCGCCGACAACGAATAATTCCTAACTATATTTTAGCACGAATACAGCATACCGTCAAGCCAAAGGGGTAATTGATAGGAGCCCTGTTTCTTCAGTTTCGACGCACAACCATCATTTATCGCCGTAATGCCCCTTGCACTGCTTGACGAGTATCACGTCTCCGACAACGCGGTAGACGAGGCGATCCTTCTCGTTGATCCGTCGGCTCCAGTCGCCCTCGGCGTTGCGGAGGGGCTCCGGCTTGCCCTCGCCGGAGAAGGGCTCCCGCAGGATGTCCTTCAGCAGCACATTGATTTTCCGCAGGGTGCGCCTGTCCTGGGTTTGCCAGTACAGGTAATCCTCCCAGGCGCACTCGGTGAACGTGATATCAGCCATTTTCCATGGCCTCCAGTTCCTCCAAGGTCTTTACGACGACCCTGCCAGTTTGAAATTGCTGCTCTGAACGGCGCAGATGAGCCTGATTTTCCTCGGAAAAAAACGGGTCGGCGGGGGCGGTGATGTCGAAGGGAATCCGCCTGTCCCGCAGCGCGCGCTTGGCATAGATCATGAAAAATGTGGTCAGGTTCATGCCCATCTCGTCCACCATCTCGTCGAGCTCCTGCTTGGTCTTGTCGTCAAAGCGAAGCGTCACCGTGGTCATGCCAACACCTCCTTTGGTTTTATTATACGCAATTTGAATGTAAAATGCAATGGTTTGAATGATCTTCTATTCAAATACAAGATAAATTTATGCCGGCCGGGGCTTCCAATTTCCCCGGAAATCGTGTATAATAGGCCTACCCCAATAATATATGAGTGGAGGTTATGATCATGGCAAAGTACGTCTGTGACGCATGCGGCTGGGAATACGACGAGGAGCTGGGCAGCCCCGAGAACGGCATCGCCCCCGGCACCAAGTTTGAGGACCTGCCCGAGGATTTCGAGTGCCCGCTGTGCGGCGTGGGCAAGGACATGTTCTCCGAGGCCTGACGGCAGCTTGGATCCTGTGCAGCGCGGGGACGCCATGACGTCCCCGCGCTGTGCGTCTGCCGCCGTGCAACGGCCCAAATTGTAAATCATATGAAAACTTCCCGCGAACGGCTTGACAACCGCGGGGAGATGGATTAAACTTTAGTAAGCTAAATTACAGCAGTAAATGCGATGAAGGCATTATGCCTCCCGCGAACCACTCCAGAGAGCCGGCGGTCGGTGCGAGCCGGTGTGCGCGCGGATGGGCAGTCTCCCGCCTGAGCAGATCCTCCGAATGACGCTGCGGCGTCGGTAAGAGGGTACGGCAGCCCCGTTATCATGGCTTGGCGCTTGTCGGAGCGCTGAAAGAGGCCGCGCATGCGGCAATCCGGGTGGTACCGCGGTTTAACGAGTTTGAATCGTCCCGAAATATGAGCAACAGGCTCGTGTTTCGGGACGTTTTTTGACCTCGGTGCGGTCGGCGTCACGGCGGGCCGCGCAATCCGGCGACAAAGAAACAGGAGGACCCCTTAAGGGCGAGGAGTGAAACGATGAAGACCATCAAAATGATTGACATGACGCTCAGGCAGCTGTCTGCGGCGCGGGAGAGCGCGCTGACCTTCAAGGAGAAGCTGGAGGTGGCGCGGGGACTGGACCGCCTGAAGGTGGACGGCATCGAGCTGGCCCCCATCGACGGCGGCAAGGCCGACCAGCTGGCCAACCGCACCATCGCGTCCATGGTGTCCACGTCGCTGACCGCGGCGGTGGACATCGCCCAGGGCAATGTGGATGAGACCTGGGAGAGCGTGCGCGGCGCGAAGCAGCCCCGGCTGAACCTGCTGGCCCCGCTTTCCCCGGCGCTGATGGAGTACAGCTGCCACAAGAAGGCCCCCGCGATGCTGGAGCTGGTCGCGGAGCAGGTGAAGAAGGCCCGCTTCCTGTGCGAGGACGTGGAGTTCACCGCCGTGGACGCCACCCGCGCCGAGCCGGAATTCCTGTGCCAGGCCATTTCCGCCGCCATCGAGGCCGGGGCGGACCGGGTGACGCTGTGCGACACCGCGGGCGTCATGCTGCCGGACGAGTTCGGCGCCTTCGTCGCGAAGGTGCGCGCCGGGGCCGCGGGCCTGGAGGGCGTGGAGCTGTTCGTGCAGCCCAGCGACGCCATGAGCATGGGCGCCGCCTGCGCCGCCGCCGCGATCCAGAACGGCGCGACGGGCGTCAAGTGCGCCGCCATG
Organism: uncultured Eubacteriales bacterium; assembly: GCA_900317565.1. Lineage (GTDB taxonomy): Bacteria > Bacillota > Clostridia > Christensenellales > Aristaeellaceae > UBA2862. The sequence continues at coordinate 11,336 of ONHI01000062.1, read as the reverse complement.
CCCGGCGAGTGGCCCACGCTCAAGCAGCTGGCCCGGCTGGTGGAGGTCAAGGGCGCGGCCATGGACATCGCCAGCGCGCTGCGCACCACCGAGCTGGACCGCGTGGTCAGTCAGCTGAACCGGCTGCTCCAGCCCAAGGAGCAGGGGGATTCCCCCTTCGTGAACATGGCCGTGGGGGAGACCGCGGGCGTGACGCTGGACGCCGGGGACGAGATCGGCGAGGTCATCAAGATCGTGCGCCAGCTGGGCTACGACCTCAGCGAGGAGGACAACGCCAAGGTCTACGAGGCCTTCAAGCGCGTGGCCACCCGCAAGCACTTCGTCGGCACCCGGGAGCTGGACGCCATCATCGCCAGCACCGCGCTGCAGGTGCCCAGCACCTATAAGATCGAGAATTACGTCATCAACAGCGGCAACGTCATCACCGCCACCGCCAACATACTGCTCAACCGCGACGGCGAAAAGCTGCGGGGCGTGGGCGTGGGCGACGGCCCCATCGACGCCGCCTTCCTGGCCATCGAGCAGATCATCGGCCATCACTACGAACTGGACGACTTCCAGATCCAGACCGTCACCGAGGGCCGCGACGCCATGGGCTCCGCGCTGGTCAAGCTGCGCGCCAACGGCCGCGTCTACTCCGGCAACGGCATCAGCACCGACATCATCGGCGCGTCCATCCGGGCGTATATCAGTGCATTGAATAAGATCGTATATGAGGAAAACTGAGCTTCGCTCAGTTTTCCCCACCCCTAAAACCATCAGAGGTATCAATATATGAAGCTTTCCTTTTCTGTACAATACTGGAAAAATCTCTCCTGGCCGGAGGCGGTGCGCGCGGCGATCGACGCGAAGCTGGCGGGCGTGGAGCTGTACGACGTGAACGGACCGATGTTCGCGGGCAAGGCCAGCCCCACCAATCCGGAGCTGGCGGCGGCGACCCGGCGGGAGCTGACCAATCGCGGGCTGTCGCTGCCCTGCGTGGACACGGTGGGGGACTTCACGGACCAGCGGTTCGTGGAGGAGCTGGCCGAGTGCGTGGGCGTGGCGGTGAACCTGGGCGCGCCCTGCGTGGCCGTGCACACCGACTGCGACAACCAGGCCGCCTGCGTGGAGCGCGTGGCGCGGCTGCTGGAGGTCGTGGGCGACAAGCCCGTGTCGCTGCTGGTGGCCACCACCGGGGCCTATGCCGACACGGCGCGGCTGCGCGACCTGCTGAACCGCTTTGCCGACGACCGGCTGGCGGCGCTGTGGGACATGCACTCCACCTGCGTGTTCGGCGAGGACGCCGAGGCCACCATCACCAATCTGGGCGCCTATGTGCGCCATGTGCACATCCACGACTTCCGCCATGAGGGCAGCCTGTTCGTGCCGGAGCTGGTGGGGGAGGGTGGCCTGCCCATGCGCGAGCTGATGAACGCGCTGCGCTCGGTGAACTACGACGGCTTCATCTCCCTGCAGTGGAACCCGGACTGGATCGACGGTCTGGCCGACATCGAGATATTGCTGACCCACTTCGCCAGCTGCATGAGCCGCTTCGAGAGCACCCGGCTCAACCGCAAGCACCTGTACTGGAACAACCGCCACACCGGCAATTACGTGTGGAAGAAGGAGACCCTGATCGAGAAGACCTTCCCCCAGGTGCTGGACACCATGGTGGAGCAGTTCCCCGACCAGCTGGCCATCAAGTACCTACAGCCAGTTCCGGGACGACGTGGACGAGTTCGCCCGGGCGCTGGTGAGCCTGGGCGTGCGCGCCGGCAGCAAGGTGACCATCTGGGCCACCAACGTACCCCAGTGGTTTTTGACCTTCTGGGCCACCACCAAGATCGGCGCGGTGCTGGTCACGATGAACACCGCCTACAAGATCCACGAGGCGGAATACCTGCTGCGCCAGTCCGACACCCATACGCTGGTGATGATCGAGGGCTATCGGGATTCCGACTATCGCGCCATCGTCAACGAGCTGTGCCCGGAGCTGAAGGACAACAAGCCCGGCCAGCCGCTGCACGCCAAGCGCCTGCCCTTCCTGCGCAACGTGATCACCGCGGGCTTCCGCATGCCCGGCGCGCTGACCTGGGAGGAATCGCTGGAGTACGCGGCCCGCACCCCTGTGGAGGAGATCCGCCGCATGGCCGCCGCCGTGGACATCAACGACGTGTGCAACATGCAGTATACCTCCGGCACCACCGGCTTCCCCAAGGGCGTGATGCTGACCCACTACAACATCGTCAACGACGGCAAGATGATCGGCGACGGCATGGACCTGTCCACCGCGGACCGCATGATGATCCAGGTGCCCATGTTCCACTGCTTCGGCATGGTGCTGGCCATGACGGCCACCATGACCCACGGCGGCACGATACTGCCCCTGCCCTATTTCAGCCCGAAGTCGTCCCTGGCCTGCATCCACAACGAGCACATCACCGCCTTCCACGGCGTGCCCACGATGTTCATCGCCATGCTGGCCCACCCGGACTTTGAAAAGACCGATTTCAGCCACATGCGCACCGGCATCATGGCCGGCAGCCCGTGCCCCATCGCGGTGATGCGGGACGTGGTGGAGAAGATGCACATGCCGGAGATCGTGATCGTCTACGGCCAGACCGAGGCGTCCCCCGGCTGCACCATGAGCCGCACCACCGACCCGCTGGAGGTGCGCGTGGCCACCGTGGGCAGCGCCTTCCCGGAGGTGGAGTGCAAGATCGTGGACCCGGAGACCGGCGAGGATTGCCCGGACGAGGTGATCGGCGAATTCGTGGCCCGGGGCTACAACATCATGAAGGGCTATTACAAGATGCCCAAGGCCACCGCCGCCGCCATCGACAGGGACGGCTGGCTGCACACCGGCGACCTGGCCTGCCGCACGCCCGAGGGCAATTACCGCATCACCGGGCGCTTGAAGGACATGATCATCCGCGGCGGCGAGAACATTTACCCCAAGGAGATCGAGGAATTCATCTACACCCACCCGAAGGTCTCCGACGTGCAGGTCATCGGCGTGCCCGACAAGGCCATGGGCGAGGAGATCATGGCCTGCGTCATCCTCAAGGAGGGCGAGAGCATGACCGTGGACGAGATGAAGGCCTACGTGCGCGACCACATGGCCAAGCACAAGGTGCCCAAGTACATCGAGTTCGTGGACGGCTTCCCGATGAACGACGCCGGCAAGATCCAGAAGTACAAGATGCGCGAGATGGCCGTGGAGAAGCTGGGCCTGCAAAAGGACGCTGCGATAGAAACGGCGTAAGGATACTTTATGTACAACATTTATGACGCCCACTGCCACATCTATCCCGAGGCGATATCGCTGAAGGCGGTGGCGGCGGTGGATACCTTCTATGACCACCTGCCCGCGGAGCACTACGACGGCACCACGGCCACGCTGGTGAAATCCGGCGCGATGGCGGGGATAACCCACTACCTGGTGCACTCCGTGGCGACCCGCCCCCACCAGGTGTCCAGCATCAACCGCTTCATCGCCGCCGAGGTGGCCGCGTCGCGGGGCGCGTTCACCGGCCTGGGCACGATGCACCTGGATTCGGAGGACCTGCGCCGGGATTTTGAGGAATTGCAGGCGCTGGGCCTGCGGGGCGTGAAGCTGCACCCGGACATCCAGCGCTTCGAGGCCGACGCGCCCCGGGCCATGGAGATCTACGGGATGTGCGAGGACGCGGGGCTGCCCGTGCTGGTGCACACCGGGGATTACCGCTATGACTATTCCAACCCACAGCGCATCGCCCGGATACTGCGCGCCTTCCCCAGGCTGCAGTTCGTCGGAGCCCACTTTGGCGGCTGGAGCGTCTGGGACGAGGCCGCGCGGGTGTTGGCAGACTTCGACAACATATCGGTGGACTGCTCCTCCACGTTCTACGCCGTGACCCCCGGGAAGGCCCGGGAGCTCGTGCGCGCCTGGACCCCCGACCGGGTGATGTTCGGCACCGACTATCCCCTCTGGCCCCAGCAGCGGGATGTGGACGCGCTGCTGGCCATGGACCTGGACGACGCCGACTACCGGAAGATCTTCTGGGAGAACGCGGAGAGGGTGTATGGGATTTGAGGGTGGAGAGTGAAGAGTGGAGAGTGGAGTGTGGAGTGCGGAGGTAATCCTGACGGATTTCATTGATCGATCCCCGTAGGGGCGTTGCGCCGCCCTGTACGCGAGAATGGGGCGACAGGCAACAGTCAGATGGCCGGAGAGACGGATTGCCACGTCGGCCTGACGGCCTCCTCGCAATGACATCGTTCGATTCTGTTTCCTCGCGTGTCATTGCGAGGAGCAGAGGCAGCTTTGCCACAGGCAAAGCTGGTTCGGCCAAAGGCCGAACTGCCGACGAGGCAGCTTTGCCACAGGCAAAGCTGGTTCGGCCAAAGGCCGAACTGCCGACGGTCGATTCTGCGAATCGAGCGCGGCACCGTGTGACGTGGCAATCCGTTTCCTCAAAAGGGAAGGCATAACAAGCCCCACACCCGCCTGCCTGCCTTCCCAACTGAGGGAAGGCCTTTGGAGGACGCTTTCATGGACCTCGAATTCAAGAAGCTCACGGACTTTGACCGGGGATTGATGTACGACATCCTGAAGGACGCCTATTCTTTCGAACCGCGATGGGCGCAGTGCTGGGACGAGAACTGGCGCGAGACGGACGACTTCTTCTTCGACAACCCGCAGATCGCCGAAAAATGCGGCTTCGTCACCTGCTGGCATGGGCAGCCCGTCGGCTTCATCACCTGGGACCCGCGCCACCGCCCCGATTACGTGGAGATCGGCCACAACGCCATCCGCACGGCCCACAAGGGCAGGGGCTTCGGCAAGGCGCAGCTGAAAGAAGCGCTCCGGCGCATCCGGGAATACGAGGGGCTGGAGGAGATCCGCGTCTGCACGAACGGCAATCTCATTGCGCCCAGGAACTACGAGAGCGCCGGGTTTGCGCTGTATGATCGAAGGCAGAACAGCGATACCCCCTTCTCCGGGGATTATTTATACTACAGAATTCCGCTACGGGAAAGCGTGAAACAAGGAGGTCCACCCATGACCGAGAAGAAGACTCCCACCTACGTCACCCTCGACGGCAACGAGGCGGCGGCCTACGTGGCCTACGCCTTCACGGAGATCGCCGCCATCTATCCCATCACGCCCTCCAGTCCCATGGCGGGCAAGACGGACGTGTGGTCCGCGAAGGGCAAGCTGAACCTGTTCGGCCAGCCGGTGCAGCTGGTGGAGATGCAGTCGGAGGCCGGCGCGGCGGCGGCGGTGCACGGCGCGCTGCAGACCGGCGCGCTGGCGACGAGCTTCACCTCGTCCCAGGGCCTCATGCTGATGATCCCGGTGCTGCACCGCATCGCGGGCGAGCGCCTGCCGGGCGTGCTGCATGTGGCGGCGCGCACGGTTGGCACCCACGCCATGTCGATCTTCGGCGACCACAGCGACGTGATGAGCTGCCGCAACACCGGCTTTGCCATGCTGTGCACCGGCAGCGTGCAGGAGGTCATGGACCTGGCGGGCGTGGCGCACCTTGCCGCCATCAAGGGGCGGGTGCCCTTCATGGATTTCTTCGACGGCTTCCGCACGTCCCACGAGATCGACAAGGTGGCGCAGATCGACTACGAGGACCTGCGCGGCCTGCTGGATACGGAGGCGCTGGACGCCTTCCGGGCCCGGGCGCTGAATCCGGAGCACCCGATGATCCGCGCCACGGTGCAGAACCCGGACATCTACTTCCAGGTGCGCGAGGCCAACAACGGCGGCTATGCCGCGCTGCCCGGCATCGTGGAGGACTACATGGGCAGGATCTCCGCCCTCACCGGCCGGGAGTATCACTGCTTCAACTACTACGGCGCGCCGGACGCCGACCGGGTGATCGTGGCCATGGGCTCGGTCTCCGGCTGCGTGGAGGAGACCGTGGACGCGCTGAACGCCCGGGGCGAGAAGGTGGGCTTCGTGCAGGTGCACCTGTTCCGGCCCTTCGACGTGGGCCGCTTCGTGGCGGCGCTGCCGGAGACGGTGAAGGCCGTGGCCGTGCTGGACCGCACCAAGGAGATGGGCTCCGCGGGCGAGCCGCTGTACCAGGACGTGTGCACCGCGCTGAACGTCAGCCCCGTGCTGCGGGGCAGGAGCGATCTCACCGTCGTGGGCGGGCGCTACGGCCTGTCCAGCAAGGACACCACCCCGGCGCAGATCGCCGCGGTGTATGAGAACCTGCGCGCCGCCTGCCCGGTGAACAGCTTCACCATCGGCATCGTGGACGACGTGACCCACCTGTCCCTGCCGGAGCCGGACTTCGCGCCGGACGCGAAGGGCGCGGTCAGCTGCAAGTTCTGGGGCCTCGGCTCCGACGGCACCGTGGGCGCGAACAAGAACACCGTGGAGATCATCAACGCCCACACGCCCAAGTTCGCCCAGGCCTACTTCGAGTACGACGCCAAGAAGAGCTACGGCGTCACCAAGTCCCACCTGCGCTTCGGCGACAGTCCCATCCGCGCCTCCTACTACGTGAAGTCCGCGGATTTCGTGGCCTGCCACAACCCGACCTACATCGAAAAGTACGACATCGCCGAGGAGGTCGTGCCCGGCGGCACGCTGCTGCTGAACTGCCCCTGGATGGGCGCGGCGCTGGAGAAGCACCTGCCCGCCCACGCCAAGCGGGAAATCGCCCGGAAGGGCCTGAACTTCTACACCATCGACGCGGTGAAGATCGCGAACGAGCTGGGCCTGGGCAACCACTTCAACATGGTGCTGCAATCGGCGTTCTTCCACCTGATGCCCATCATACCGGTGGAGGAGGCCGTGGGCTACATGAAGGCCGCCGCCACCAAGACCTACTTCGCCAAGGGCGAGGATGTGGTGAACAAGAACCTGGCCGCCATCGACGCGGGCAGCGCGGGCCTGGTGAAGGTGGAGGTGCCGGAGGCGTGGAGGGACGCCGCGGACGAACCCGCGCCCGCCCGGGACGTGCCCGAGGTGGTCACGAAGCTGCTGGATCCCATCAACGCCCAGAAGGGCGACGACCTGCCCGTCTCCGCCTTCGCCGGCTACGAGGACGGCGTGATGGACATGGGCCTGACCGCCTTCGAGAAGCGGGGCATCGCCACCCGGGTGCCGGTGTGGGACCCTGAGAAGTGCATACAGTGCAACAAGTGCAGCTATGTCTGTCCCCACGCGGTGATCCGGCCCTACCTGCTGAACGAGGCGGAGAAGGCCGCCGCGCCGGAGGGTTTGAAGCTTGCCGCCGCCAAGGGCAAGGGCGCGGAGGGGATGTACTTCGCCATGGCCGTCAGCAATCTGGATTGCACCGGCTGCGGCAGCTGCGAGAACGTCTGCCCCGCGAAGGAGAAGGCGCTGGTCATGACCCCCGTGGAGGCCGCCCCGGACACCGCCGCGGCCTGGGGCTATGCGCTGACGCTCTCCGACAAGGGCGACGTGTTCGATCCCTACACCGTCAAGGGCAGCCAGTTCCGCCAGCCGCTGCTGGAGTTCTCCGCGGCCTGCGCGGGCTGCGGCGAGACGCCCTATGCCAAGCTGCTGACCCAGCTCTACGGCGATCGGGTGTACTGGGCCAACGCCACCGGCTGCTCCCAGGCATGGGGCAGCGCCATGCCGGGCATCCCCTACACCGTGAACCGCTGCGGCCACGGCCCGGCCTGGTCCAACTCGCTGTTTGAGAACAACGCGGAGTTCAGCCTGGGCATGGTGCTGTCCGTGCGGCAGCAGCGCGAGGCCGAGCGCATGCGCGTGGAGGCCTATCGCAAGGGCTGCGCGGACGGGGCCGTCAACGCCGCCATCGACAGGTGGCTGGAGACCTACGACGACTTCGACGCCTCCGCCGCCGCCAGCCGCGCGCTGGTGAAGGCGCTGGAGGGCGCGGGGGACGACGGGGCGAAGGACATCCTGAAGTATGCCGACCAGCTCTCCAAGAAGACCTTCTGGATGTACGGCGGCGACGGCTGGGCCTACGACATCGGCTTCGGCGGCCTGGACCACGTGATCGCCAGCGGCGAGGACGTGAACATACTGATCGTCGACACCGAGATCTACTCCAACACCGGCGGCCAGTCCTCCAAGGCGACCCCCGTGGGCGCGGTGGCCCAGTTCGCCGCCAGCGGCAAGAAGCGGCCCAAGAAGGACATCGGCGGCATGCTGATGACCTACGGCAACGTGTACGTGGCCCAGGTGGCCATGGGCGCGGACAATGCCCAGCTGGTCAAGGCGCTGCGGGAGGCCGAGGCATTCCGGGGCCCCAGCGTCATCATCGCCTACGCCCCCTGCCAGAGCCACGGCCTGAAGTGCGGCATGGCAAAGGTGCAGGACGAGATGAAGCGCGCCGTGGACGCCGGGTACTGGTTCCTGTATCGCTACAACCCCGAGGCCACGCCCCGGTTCCACCTGGATTCCAAGGCCCCCAGCCTGGACTACGAGGCATTCCTGGACGGCGAGGTGCGCTATGCCTCCCTGCGCCGCACCTTCCCCGAGAACGCCAAGGCCCTCTTCGCCGAGGGCGCGAAGCTGGCGAAGGAGCGGTATGAGGCGCTGAAGGAGAGGCATTAGGCATTAGGCAATAGGCATTAGGCATTAGGGGATTGGGGGATCGGGGGTGGCGAATCGCCCCCGATCTCGCCACGATTTTGTCATGATTTGGTCATAAACACCCAACCTATACCAAAACCAACCCTGGTTTTGGACGGGTTGGGCTTGTTTTTTGGGAAAATACCCCTTTATAATATAACATATACTTAAAGAACGGCGGCGCAGGCCGGGCCGTTTGGAAAGGAGCATTTATGCGAAACGGAGCGAAGGATCGTGGCCGCTGGGCGCGGCTGCTGGCGCTGGCGACGGCGCTGGTGCTGGCGCTGACGGCGGTGGGACTGGCCGAGGGCGACCTGTCGGCGGAGCTGATCCAGGACGAGGTCGTCGAGCTGGGCGAGCTGGAGCTGATGGCCCCCGCCGCCGACGAGAGCTTTGAGCAGCCCGAAATGAAGGCCGCGCCGGTTCTGACCGCCGAGCCGGTCCCCGAGGTGATCGAGGCCCAGCCCAAGGCCAGCACCACCGTGCCCAAGAAGCTGACCCTGGGCGTGAAGGAGACCTACACGCTGAAGGTCTCCGGCGCGAAGAAGTACGCCACCTCCAACAAGAAGGTGGCCACGGTGAGCAAGAAGGGCGTCATTACCGCCAAGAAGAAGGGCACCGCCACCATCACCGTGACCAACAAGAAGGGCAAGAAGACCAAGGTCAAGGTGACGGTGAAGAAGGCCCCCTCCAAGGTGACCATGAAGCCCAAGACCCTGGCGCTGGAGGTGGGCCAGACAGCGCAGCTGACGGCGAAGCTGCCCAGCAAGACCGCCTCCTACAAGCTGACCTGGAAGAGCAAGGACAAGGCCATCGCGAAGGTGAGCAGCAAGGGCGTCGTGACCGCCGTCGCGCCCGGCACGGTGAAGATCACCGTCAAGACCTTCAACAAGAAGAGCGCCACCTGCACCGTGACGGTGACGGCGCCCGTCGTGACGCCGGAGCCCACCATGGCCCCGATCGGCGAAAATTCCGATCCGGCCCAGGTGCAGGCCGTGCAGCAGCTGCTGGTGCGGCTGGGCCTGCTGCCGGAGGGCGGCGTCACCGGACAGTATGACGAGCCCACGAAGCAGGCCGTGGCGCAGTTCCAGCAGTGGGCCGCCGCCCAGGGCATCGCGGTGCCCCAGGACGGCATCGTGGACGGGACCACGCTGGCCGCCCTGCAGCAGAGCGCGGACAGCGGCGTGAACCTCGCGCCGACCCCGGAACCGACCCCTGAACCGATGGCCACGCCCGAGCCTACGCCGACGGCCACGCCCGAGCCCACGCCGACCCCTGAACCGACACCGACCGCCGAGCCGACGGCCACGCCTGAACCGACGCCGACCGCCGAGCCGACGCCGACAGTGACGCCCGAGCCGACCCCGACGGCCACGCCCGAGCCGACCCCGACGGTGACGCCCGAGCCGACGCCGACGGCCACGCCGACCCCGACCCCGACGCCTACGCCGACCCCGACGCCGGAGCCCACGCCCACGCCGAACCCGGCCAGCGCGCTGGTGCAGAAATATGTGGCGGCTGCGGCCATGACCAACGAGGCGCTGGAGGCCGCCAGCGGCAAGACCATCGAGGAGCTGAACGCGCTGTCCGCTTCCGACCTGACGAAGCTGGTCCAGGTCACCGACGGCGTCCAGTGGCGCATGTCGGACGACAACTGGGACGGCGTCACACTCATCGGCGCCGACGGCACCCCGTCCAGCCTGACCCTGAAGGCCGCCTACGGCAACGGCCTGCCGGTGAAGCAGATGCCGGAGGGCCTGTTTAAGGGCAATGCGGCGCTGACCAGGGTCGTGGTGGAGGAGGGCGTCACCGAACTGCCCTTCTACGCTTTCGACAGCTGTGTGAACCTGTGCGACGTCACGCTGCCCGACACGCTGACCAAGGTCGGCTTCCACGCCTTCTACAGGGTCGGCGAGAACCTGTCCGAGCCGTTCTACCTGGTGCTGCCGGACAACATCACCGAACAGAGCTTCGGCGAGTGCAACGCCGTGATGGTCTGCGAAAAGACCTCCGCGACGGCCCACACGATGTCCAACGGCGGGTGGGAATTCACCTGCCCGGGCGAGTACGACTTCCGCTATCGCTATCGCAACCAGTACAGCGAGACCAGCTGGGAGGCCGCGGAGGACGGCGTCTGGGGCGAGCAGCTGACGCTGATGCGCTACGTCGGCAGCGGTGGCGCGGTCCGTATCCCCGAGGGCCCGGCGTACATCTGGGACGGCGCCTTCAAGGACAACACCGCCATCACCAGCGTCACCATCCCCGAGGGTGTGGTGCGCCTGACCTACGACGTGTTCAGCGGCTGCACGAACATCGAGAGCGTCACGTTCCCGTCCACGCTGAGGAGCATCCAGAACAAGGCCTTTTACGGCGTCACCAAGGCGGCCTATTTCGACCTGCCGGACAACCTGGCGGGCATCAGCGGCAACGGCGGCGGGGCCCACAGCTTCGAGGGTTGCACGGCGGCGCTGCGGGTGACGAAGGATTCCGTGTCGGCGAAGCTGCTGGGCGGTGATAAGAACTACGAGATTACCTTCCCGGGCGAGGAGGATTTCCGCTATAGGTATCTGAACCTGTTCCGCGAGGACGGCTGGGAGGCCGCGGAGGACGGCGGCGTGTATGGCACGCAGTTGGCCGTGGTGCGCTACGTCGGCGAGGGCGGCGCGGTCCGGATCCCCGAAGGCGCGGTGTACCTGTACAACAGCGCGTTCAAGGACCAGACCGCCATCACCAGCGTCGTCATCCCCGAGGGCGTGGTGCGCCTGTTCTACGACGTGTT
>ONHI01000009.1 GCA_900317565.1 uncultured Eubacteriales bacterium | reverse complement strand
GAAGCGAAGAATCCACATATATCAAAACCTGAAATAGATGAACGGATTGTACGCCCCGGAGGCCAGCGTCAGCAGGCACAGCAGCAGCAGTGCCGGCGTGGCGATGACGGACAGCCGCTCCCGGGTCGCCTCGGGCATGGCGGAGAGCGCCCTGCGGGGCAGGGACGTGGCGCACAGGCAGCCCAGCGCAACCGCGCACAGGGCCCGGGGCGTCATGCTGTGCAGCAGCAGCGTGCCGCCAGTTACCATGCCGCGCAGGTAGCGGACGGCGTCCGCCATGGTGTCCGCGCGGAACATCACCCAGCCGATCAGCACCAGCAGCAGCGTGAGCAGATGCTGCAGCGCCCGCACCGCCGCGGATTTTGCCGGGCGATAATCCAGCGCCACGTCCAGCGCGGAGAGCAGCCCGTAGTACACGCCCCAGGCCAGGAAGGTCATGCCCGCGCCGTGCCAGAGGCCGGTCACCAGGAACACGATCAGCAGGTTGACGATGTGCCGCGCCTTGCCCCGGCGGCTGCCGCCCAGGGGGATGTACAGGTAATCCCGGAACCAGGTGGACAGCGATATGTGCCAGCGCCGCCAGAAGTCCCGCACGCTCAGCGCGGTATAGGGCGCGTTGAAGTTCTCCGGGTACTCAAAGCCGAACATCGATCCCAGGCCGATGGCCATGTCCGAATAGCCGGAGAAGTCGAACAGTATCTGCAGCGCGTAGGCAATCGCGCCCAGCCACGCGCTGCCCAGCGACAGCCCGGAGGCCGCGAAGGCCTCGTCCGCCAGCGCGGCCACGGCGTTGGCGATCAGCACCTTCTTGCCCAGGCCCACCACGAAGCGGCGCATGCCCTTTGTGAAGCCCGCCAGCGTCTCCCGGCGCTGCTCGATCTGGGGCGCGACGCCGTCGTAGCGCAATATCGGGCCCGCGATCAGCTGGGGGAAGAAGGTGATGTACAGCGCCAGCTTCGGCAGGCTGCGCTGCGCCGGGACCGTGCCCCGGTACACGTCGATGGTGTAGGACAGGGCCTGAAAGGTGTAGAAGGATATCCCGATGGGCAGCGCCAGCGCAGGGACGGTCGCCTCAAAGCCGAAGGCCTTGCCCGCGAGCCCCGCGAAGAAGCCCAGGTACTTGAACGCGAACAGCATGCCCAGGTTGACCACGAGCGCCAGCGCCATCAGCCCCTTGCGGCCCCTGGGGGCGGGGAAGCGCTCCATGCACAGGCCGCACAGATAGTTGAAAACGATGCTGAACAGCATCAGCAGCAGGTACACCGGCTCGCCCCAGGCGTAGAACACCAGGCTGAACACCAGCAGCCAGTGGTTGCGCAGGCTGCGGGGCAGCAGGTAGTAGACCGCCAGCGCGACGGGCAGCGCGCAGGTCAGGAACGTCAATGAGCTAAATACCATCCTCGTCCCACCCCGCTTCCTCGTCGTCCTCTGCGTCGTCGAAGAACCCGTCGTCGTCGCCGTAGTCCTCGAAATCGTCGTCCTCGTCCCCGTCGTCCGCGAAGATGTCGTCCCCGTCGTCGATGGGGGAGAACTCATCGTCGTCCTCGTCGGCGTCGTCGAAGAAGTCCTCGTCGATGTCGGTGAATTCCTCCGCGGCATCCTCCGCCCCGGCGTCGATGGCCTCCGCCTCGCCCTCCACGATGGGCGGCTCGGTGAGGTAGGTGCGCAGGTTGCGCTCGCACAGCAGCACCAGCGCCGCGTCGCAGGGTATGGTCCCGTCCAGCGGGTATTCCCAGTGCAGCTCCGTGCGCTCAAAGGCCCCGGCCAGCCACGGCCCGATGGCGGTGCCGAAGGAATCCCGGTAGACCGCCAGCGCGCCCTCGCCGTCCCCCTCCACGGAAACGCGGGATTCCCCGTAATCCGCCTCGGGCAGCGGCGCGTCCGGCACGATGTCGGGCACGGATTCGCTCAGAACGCCGGAAAGGCCCATCAGGCGGGCCAGGTCGCCGTCATGGAAATCCGTATCCCCGGCATCCCGCCAGGGCGCGTTGGCCCTGCCCATGGCCTCCAGCACCGCGTCGGCGGCGATGGCCGCGCCCAGTGCGTTCCAGTGGGTGTCCGTCTTGAGGTACACCAGCCTGTCGCCCGCGGCGGTGGCCTCCAGCGGCCCGACCAGGTCGATCCACTGGGCGTCGATGTCCGCGCAGGCCTCCCGCAGCAGCGGCAGGTTGCCCTCGTCCACCCGCATGGCGTAGCGCCCGGGCATGTACTGCGGGTAGACGGTGTTCTTGTTGGGCACGATGGCGATGTAAAGCCGCGCACCGCGTTCAGCCAGCGCGTCCGCCAGCGCAGACAGGTTGCCGGAGAGCAGCGCCAGCTCCTCGTCGGTGAAGCGGCCCTCGCCGGTGTAGTCCGCCACGGTCTCGTCGAAGTACAGCCAATCGCCGTCTCCGACGATCACCTGGCTGTTGGGCGAGGTGCGCAGCAGGCTGTAATTGAGCTGGGCGTTGGCCCGCACGGCCTGCTGCCGCAGGGCAAAGTGATCCCGCAGCCAGGCCTCGAAATCGTCGTCGAAGTCCGGGTTCAGCCCGTCCTCGTCGGCCAGGGTGGGGTAGTCCGCCAGATAGCGGTTCTCAGCGCCGTCATCCCCGGACGGAAAAATTGGCATTGCCAGGGATGGCAATACCAATAAGAGGATGCACAGCGCCACGGTTGTGATGCGCGTCGCCTTCATATCACAGGTCCCACAGTATGGTGATCTTCGTGACCTTGCTCTTCTTGACGGTGATCTCCATGTAGTACGCGCCGACCTCGTACAGGATCTTGGTCTTGGCCTTGTTGATCTTGCAATTCTTGCCGTACAGCTTGGCGATCTTGCTGGTCTTGTCGCCGACCTTCAGCCCCGCGATGGTGGGCACGTTCTTCTTGGTCATGGTCAGCGTGATGATCTGCTCCTTGCCGCCCTTTTTCTTCTGCAGGGTCTCCACGGTGATGCCCTTGCCGGAGAAGGTATACTGATAGGTGGCATAGCCGAAGGTGCAGCCGTCGTCCGTCACGCGCTTGTACTTGTTGCCGAACAGCTTCTTCAGCGCCTTCTCGGAGGTGGTGCCGCCCAGCTTCAGCGTGGTCTTGTTGTACTTGACCCCGGCGGCCTTCTTCGTGAAGGAGGCAGCGGCAAAGCCGGCGGTGCAGGAGAACAGCAGCATCAGGGCGAGTACGAGCGCGCTGACGCGGGTGGCGATTTTGCGGTTGATGTGCAGCATGATGATTCCCTCCATCTTTTATCGTGATCGCCCTCGGCGATTGTGTACAGGGTGTTTTCAGAAGCCCTTGACCTTGACGTCCGCGGGCTTCAGCGCTTCCCTCAGCGCCTTCTTTTCCTTGCCGTCGCAGATGTAGACCTTCGTGCCCAGCGGGCAGTGCTTGGAAACCCACTCGGCGTCGTTGCTCTTCAGCCGCACGCAGCCCGCCGAGGCGCGGCTGCCCAGCTGCTTGACGGTCCAGCCGCGGATGGTGTGGTTGGCGTTGTACAGCGGGGAGTGGAAGTAATAGCCGCTGCGATACACCGACGGCCAGCGGATGGTATCGCCGCTGGGACCGGGATAGGTGTACCACTCGCCCCGCTTGCTCAGCAGCGTGTATTCGCCGTTGCGGGTGCGCTCGTAGGTGCGGCCGGTGGAGCAGATCATCTGCCGCAGCGGCAGCCGATAGCGCCCGTCGGCGTCCTTGATGTAGGCGGTGACGACCTGGGCCGTCTTGTTCACCACCAGTATGATGCCGGTGTCGCTCTCCATGTCCTTGGGCGGATAGACGTTGTTGCCCATGCCGCTCCACAGGGTCACCGGCTCGCTCTCCGGCAATCCCTCGATCAGCCCGGAGACCGGCTTGATCTTGTAGGCGTACAGCTTCTCCGGGTCGCGGGTGTCGGCGAACCAGGTCTTCTTGGTGGTGCCGATCTTCTTGTACTTCCCGGAGGGCAGCGTCGCGCGCCAGACCTCGTACTTGCTGGCCCCCACGGTGGCCTTCCAGGTGACGTTCAGGTGGTCGGTGGGGCCGAAGTAGAATTCCTCCTCGCAGATGACCTTCACGTCGGTCACCGGCGCCAGCACGGAAACCGTGGCGCTCTCGCCGCCCAGGGCGTCGCCCAGTATGGCGATCACGCGGAAATCGGTCGTCCCGGCCACTGCATCGGTGACGGTGGCGCTGGTCTTGCTCTTGGAGACAGCCTTGAAATCCGTCCATTCGCCGCCCGCGGGCCTGTACTGGATCAGGTAGCCCGTGGCGTACTTCGCCTTGGTCCAGCTCAGCTTGAACTTGCCGCTCTTGTAGGTGGCCTTGAGGGACCCGGGCGCGGGGGTGTCCTTCACCGTCAGCGTGAGCACGAACTTCTTGCCCTTGCCGTTGGTGATGGTCAGCTTGGCCTTGCCGGCCTTCTTCAGCGTCAGCGTGCCGTCCTTGGCCCCCTTGGCGACCTTGGAGGCGCTGGTCTTGACCTTCTTGATGCCGCCGGTCACGGACAGCGCGTAGGGGATGCCCTTGTAGACCGTCTTGGACAGGTCCTTGGAGACCTTGATGGTCTTGACGGCGATGGGGTCGCCCAGGTAGGACGGCGTCTCGGGCTGCGCCTCGGCGGGCTCCGCGGGCGTCTCCGGCGCGGGCTCGGCGGGGGGTTCCGGCGTGCCCTCGGCGGGCGTCGCGGGCGTCTCGCCGGCGGGGGTCTCGGTCGCGCCCTCCGCGGCGGCCGCATCCTCCGGCGCGGCGATCTCCGGGACTGTCAGCTCCAGCTCCAGCTCGTCCACGGGGGCGTCCACCCAGTCCGCCTCGGCGGGGGAGATCTCATAGACCCCGTCAAAGCCCTCCCCGGGCACGGCCTCGGCCAGCGCCGCCATGGGCAGCGCCAGCGCCAGCAGCAGCGCCAGCAGGCATGTCAGACGCTTCTTCATTTACTCTCACCTTCGCAAACATTTTTCAAGTGGCTTTAACTGATTTTACCATATTTCAGGTGATCTGACAAGCGTCAGAAGCCGTTGACCTCCACGTCCTTGGGCTTCAGCGCGTCCTTCAGCTTGGTCAGCTCCTTGCCGTCGCAGATGTACACCGTGGTGCCCGCGGGGCAGTGGTGGAACACCCAATCGGCGTCCCGCACCTTCAGCCGCACGCAGCCCGCGGAGGCGCGGCTGCCCAGCTGGCGCACGGTATAGCCCATGACGCTCTTGGAGGCGGAGTACAGCGGGGAATGGAAGTAATAGCCGCTGCGATAGGTGGACGGCCAGTGGATGTAGACCCCGCTGGGATAGCGGTACCATTCGCCGCCCCGCTGGCCCAGCGTGTATTCGCCGTTGCGGGTGCGGCTGTAGGTCGCGCCGGTGGAGCAGATCATCTGCCGCAGCGGCAGCGTGTACTTGCCGTCGGCGTCCTTGATGTAGGCGGTGACGACCTGGGCCTTCTTGTTCACCAGCAATATGATGCCGGTGTCGCTCTTCATATCCTTGGGCGGGTGCACGTTGTCGATCATGCCGCTCCACAGCGTCACGGGCTCGCTCTCCGGCAGATCCTCGATGCCCTCGTGCACGGGCACGACCTTGTAGGCGTACAGCTTGTCCGGGTCGCGGGTGTCGGCATACCAGGTCTTGGTGGTCTCGCCGATCTTCTTGTAGCTGTCGGAGGGCAGCGTGGCGCGGTAGACCTCATAGCCCGTCGCGCCGACGGAGGCCTTCCAGGTGACGTTCAGATGGTCGGTGGGGCCGTAGGTGTATTCCTCCTCGCAGATGACCTTCACATTGGTCACCGCGCCCAGCACGGACACCGCGTCGCTCTCGCCGCCCAGGGTGTCGCCCAGTATGGCGACCACGCGCAGATCCATCGTGCCGGTCACGGCGTCGGTGACGGTGGCGCTGGTCTTGCTCTTGGACACGGCCTTGAAGTCCGTCCACTCGCCGTCCGCGGGCCTGTACTGGATCAGATAGCCCGTGGCGTACTTCGCCTTGGTCCACTTCAGCTTGAACTTGCCGCTCTTGTAGGTGACCTTGGGGGACGTGGGCGCGGGCGTGTCCTTCACCGTCAGGGTCAGCACGAACTTCTTGCCCTTGCGGGTGGTGATGGTCAGCTTGGCCTTGCCGGGCTTTTTCAGCGTCAGCGTGCCGTCCTTCGCGCCTTTGGCGATCTTGGAGGCGCTGGTCTTGACCTTCTTGATGCCGCCGGTCACGGACAGCGCATAGGGGATGCCCATGTACACCGTCTTGGAGAGGTTTTTCGAGACCTTGATGGTCTTGGCCGCGATGGCGTCGCCCAGGTAGGACGGCGTCTCGGGCTGTTCCTCGACGGGCTCCGCGGGGGTCTCCGGCGCGGGCTCTG
Organism: uncultured Eubacteriales bacterium; assembly: GCA_900317565.1. GTDB lineage: Bacteria > Bacillota > Clostridia > Christensenellales > Aristaeellaceae > UBA2862. The sequence continues at coordinate 27,370 of ONHI01000009.1, read as the reverse complement.
CGGGCGTCTGCTCAGCGGGGTTTTCCGTCGTACTCTCGATGGGCGGCGCGGGGGTCTCGGTCGTGCCCTCGACGGGCGTCGCGGGGGTCTCCGCCGTGCCCTCGGCGGGCGTCGCGTCCTCCGGCGCCATCAGGTCCAGCTCCAGCTCGTCCACGGGGACGTCCACCCAATCCGCCTCGGCGGGGGAGGCGGCATAGACGCCGTCGAGTGTCTCGGCCAGCGCCGACGCGGGCAGCGCCAGTGCCAGCAGCAGCGCCAGCAGGCACGTCAACCTTTTCATTCCAGCTCACCTTCGCTCACATGAATAATATAGGTATATTTTAACATGTTTCGATGCCCTTTACAAGGACGAGACTTGCCGCACCCATGGCGAAGCTGTTATTTTTTTCATATTCTTTTTTCCGAATATTTATTGTTGCGGCGGCCATGGGCTATTGACAGCGGCGGCGCGCGCGGCTATAATACGAAAATGAAATTGAAACTGAAATTCAAAATGAGGTTTACGGATATGAAGAAGCTGATCCTGCTGGCGGCGCTGCTGCTGGCCCTGGGCGCGATGGCCTGCGCCGAGGGCGGTCTGAACGTGGTCGCCGCGAACTTCCCCTGCTATGACTTCGCCCGCCAGGTGCTGGGGGATCGGGGCAGCGCCACGCTGCTGATCCACCCCGGCGTGGAGGTGCACTCCTACGAGCCCTCCCCGGCGGACATACTGGAGATCGGCGGCGCGGACCTGTTCGTGTACATCGGCGGCGAGGGCGACGCCTGGGCCGACGGCATACTGGCCGGCTTCGACGACGACGGCCCCGCGGCGCTGCGCATGATGGACGCCGTGACGCCGCTGGAGGAGGAGGGCGGGGAGAGTCACGCCCATGAAGCGCCGGAGTATGACGAGCACATCTGGACCTCGCCAAAGAACGCCGAAGCGATGGTGGCCGCGCTGGCCGAGGCGCTGTGCGGGCTGGACCCGGACAACGCCGGGGATTACCGCGCCGCCGCGGAGGACTACATCGCCCAAATCGACGCCGTTGACGCCGCCTTCCGGGAGGCCGTGGAGAACGGCGCGCGCCGGGAGCTGGTGTTCGCGGACCGCTTTCCCTTCCTCTATTTCACCCGGGAATACGGCCTGGATTACGCGGCGGCCTTCCCCTCCTGCACGGCGGACACCGAGCCCACGCCCCAGACGATGCTGGCGCTGATCCAGCGGGTGGAGCAGGACGGCATCCCCGCGATCTACACCATCGAAATGAGCACCCAGGCGGTGGCGCGCACCGTCTCGGAGGAGACCGGGGCGAAGATACTGACGCTCCACTCGCTGCAGACCGTCACCCAGGACGAATTCGAGGCGGGGGAGAGCTACGTGAGCCTGATGTGGAACAATGTCGAAGCGGTGCGGGAGGGATTGAATTGACGCGCGGCGCGTACAATACCCGCCAGAAGCGGGAGCTGCTGAACTTCCTCCAGGAGCGCAGCATGCAGCACTTTTCGGTGGACGAGGTGGTCTTCGAGCTCCAGGACCGGGGCGAGAAGATCGGCCGGTCCACCGTGTATCGCTATCTTGAGCTGCTGGCCGAGCAGGGCAGCGTGCGCAAGTACCAGAGCGTGCAGGGCATCACCCAGTACCAGCACGTGGCGGACGCCTCCAGCTGCGACGACCACTTCCACATGATGTGCAGCCGCTGCGGCAACCTTATGCACGTGGACTGCGGCGTGATGCGGGCCATGACGGAGCACCTGATGAAGCACCACGGCTTCAGGCTGGACCCGCGGGAGACCATACTGGTGGGCGTGTGCGAAAAATGCCGGGTGGCCGGCGGGGAGGCGGTGGAGCATGGCGCTGATTGCCATGAAGGATGTCACGATTGCCTTTGAGGGCGTCGTGGCCGTGGACCGCGTCAGCTTCGCGGTGGACCCGGGCGACTATCTGGTGATCGTGGGGGAGAACGGCTCCGGCAAGAGCACGCTGATGCGGGCCATGCTGGGCCTGGTCAAGCCCCGCAGCGGCAGGATCGCCTACGGCGACGGCCTGGTGAAGAACCGCATCGGCTATCTGCCCCAGCAGACCGCCGCCCAGCGGGATTTTCCCGCCTCCGTGGAGGAGGTGGCGCTGTCCGGGTGCGTGAACCGCATGGGCTTTCGCCCCTTCTACAACCGCGCGGACCGGGAAAAGGCCCGCAGGAACCTGGAGCTGCTGGACGCCTGGAAGTACCGGAAGCGCTCCTATCGCACGCTGTCCGGCGGGCAGCAGCAGCGGGCGCTGCTGGCCCGGGCGCTGTGCGCCACGGACGCCCTGCTGCTGCTGGACGAGCCGGTGACCGGCCTCGATCCCACTGCTGCTGCGGAATTTTATGACGTGATCCGCAACCTGAACCGCAGGCACGGCGTGGCCGTGGTGATGGTGTCCCACGACCTGGGCGGCGCGATGCGCGACGCCAACAAGGTGCTGGTGATGGACCGGGGCTTGGATTTTTTCGGAAGCGTGGACGATTACCGCGCCCGCTTCAGCGAAGGGACGGTGACGCGCCGTGGGTGATCTGCTGGCCCGCTGCCTGGCGAAGCGCCCGGAGGCGGGAAAGGGGCGGCGCGGGGCCGTGGCGCTGTGGGCCGTGCTGGCGCTGATGCTGGTGTGGGCGCTTTTCCACCTGCGCTGCATCGGCGAGGCCTTCTCCCAGTTTGGGGTGTACCTGGGCTATAAATTCATACAGCGCGCGCTGATGGTGGGCGGCCTGGTGTCGCTGTGCGCGTCGCTGCTGGGCGTGACGCTGGTGCTGAAGCGCTATTCCATGATCGGCGACGGCCTGTCCCACGTGGGCTTCGGCTCGCTGACCGTGGCCATGGCGCTGGGCTTCGTCACCGCCGACAGCCTGCCCGGCTTCCTGCCGGGGGGATTGCGGGCGGGCCTGGCGCGGCTCTGCGCAGGCATCGCGGAAAGCCCGCTGCCCTTCACGCTGGTGGTCGTGGTGGTGTGCGCCTTCCTGCTGCTGCGCATCAGCGAGCGCAGCCGCATGCGGGGCGATTCCGCCATCGCGCTGATCTCCACCAGCGCCCTGGCCGTGGGCGTGATCGTCACCAGCATGACCAGCGGCATGAACGTGGACGTGTACAACTACATGTTCGGATCGATACTGGCCATGAGCGCGTCGGACGTATACGTGTCCGTGGCGCTGTCGGCGGTGGTGCTGGCGCTGTTCGTGCTGTTCTATCCCCGGATATTCGCCGTGACCTTCGACGAGCCCTTCGCCCGGGCCACCGGCGTGCGTGCGGGGGCCTACAACATGCTGATCGCGCTGCTGACCGCGCTGACTGTGGTGGTGGGCATGCGGATGATGGGCACGCTGCTGATCTCCAGCCTCATCATCTTCCCGGCGCTGTCCTCGATGCGGGTGTTCTCCCGCTTCCGGGCGGTGACGATCTGCTCCGCGGTGATCTCGGTGTGCTGCTTCGCGGCGGGCATGCTGCTGTCCTGCGTGTATTCGCTGCCCACCGGCGCGGGCATTGTGGCGGTGAACCTGTTCGTGTTCATCGTGTTCTCGGCCATCGGGGCGATACGGAATTGATGTCAAATGCCAAATGGGGAACGGAAAATGAATCGTGCAGGTGTCGCTATTTCCCATTTGAAATTTTACACGTTCTTCCCTTGCATAATCCCCCGCACCCCGCTATAATATATCAGGTAAGCAGAAGCGCCGACTTCTCACCTTGCGACTCGCGTTGTACAGGTTAAGGCAATGAACATACCCCAACATGGGTTTTTGTTGAGAGCGGCGCGTATGCGCTGCTCTTTCCATATTTCAGGCAAACATTTTAGGAGGTGTTTCGGTATTAACGATCTCATGATTAACGAGGAGATTCGCGATCGCGAGGTCCGCGTCGTGGATCAGAACGGCGAGCAGCTGGGCGTCATGTCCAGCAGGGATGCGCTGGCCCTGGCCGAAGAGCGCCAGCTCGATCTGGTCAAGATTGCCCCGCAGGCCCGTCCGCCGGTGTGCAAGCTCATGGACTACGGCAAATATCGCTTTGAGCAGTCCAAGAAGGAGCGCGAGTTCCGCAAGAATCAGAAGGTCATTACCGTCAAGGAGGTTCGCCTGTCCGCCACCATCGAGGATCATGATGTCGACGTCAAGTTCAAGAACGCCGTCAAGTTTCTGAAGGAGGGCAACAAGGTGAAGGTGACGATTCGCTTCCGCGGTCGCCAGATCACACACTCCGACATCGGCCGCCAGGTCATGAATGAGTTTGCCGAGAGGATCAAGGAATATGGCACGGTGGACAAGGCGCCCCAGATCGAGGGCCGCAACATGTCCATGTTCATATCCCCGAGAGCATCCGATTGATTGCCATCGATAAATGAGAGGAGGAAAATCCCATGCCCAAACAGAAGACGCATAAGGGCGCCGCAAAGCGTTTTAATCTCACCAAGAGCGGCAAGGTCAAGCGCGCTCAGGCTTTCAAGCGTCACATCCTGACCAAGAAGCCCACCAAGCGTACCCGTAACCTGCGCAAGGCTGCCTATCTGACCACCACGGAAGGCCGCACCATGAAGAAACTGATTCCGTACAAGTAAGGAGGCGAATCAAGAATGGCAAGGATCAAGCGTGCTGTAAACGCACAGAAGAAAAAGCGTAAGGTAATGAAGCTCGCCAAGGGTTACTTTGGCGCCAAGGGCAAGCAGTATCGCGCGGCCAGCGAACAGGTTCGCCGCTCCCTGCGCTATGCCTACATCGGCCGCAAGCTGAAGAAGCGCGACTTCCGCCGCCTGTGGATCGCCCGCATCAACGCGGCTGCCCGCATCAACGGCCTGAGCTATTCCAAGCTGATCAACGGCCTGAAGGTTGCCGGCATCGACATCAACCGCAAGATGCTGTCCGAGCTGGCGATCTCCGATCCCGCCGCGTTCGCGGTGCTGGCGGAGAAGGCCAAGGCTGCGCTGAACAAGTAAGCAGTGCGATATATCAAAAAAGACCGTCCGTTCGGACGGCCTTTTTTGATGGCAGGATCAGCTTGCCGGATATTCCATGCCCTCCGGCAGCTCCGCCACCACGTTGACCACGAAGCTGGCCTCCGCGCCGCTGGACGCCCGGGCGGTGACCGTGGCGGTGCCGTAGCCGCCCACCAGCGTCACCAGGCCGCGCTGGTTCACCGTGGCGACCAGGTCGTTGTCGGCGCTCCAGGTGATGCGGGTGTCGTCCGCGTCGGCGGGCAGGCACTGGGCCTCCAGCTGGATCGGTATGATGGTCTGCTCCCGCAGCACGTAGATGTGGTCCATGTTCAGCTGGACCTCGTCCACCGGGGTCTGCACCTGTATGCTGCAGCTGGCGATCTTGCCGTCCGCGGCGGCGCTGATGCGGGCCGTGCCGGAGCCCACGGCGTTCACCGCGCCGTCGGAGACCGTGGCCACGGCGGGATTGCTGGAGGTCCAGGTGACGAAGTGGCTGCTGGCATCCGTGTCGATCGCGCCGCTGGCGTCGAAGAAGCGCGCCTCCAGCAGCAGTTCGCCACCCCGGTCCAGCGTGGCCGCGGCGGGGGAGACCTCGAAATCCACGGCGGCGGGTTCCACCGTGATGACGGTGCCGGCGCTCAGCCCATCCCGGGTGAACACGCTCAGCACGGCCTGGCCCACGGACACGGCGTACATCGTGCCGTCCGGCTGCACCCGCAGTATGCCCTCGTCGCTGCTGGTCCAGCGGGCCACCTCGTCGGTGGTGTCGGCGGGCAGGTATCGGGTGTTCAGCCGCAGGTAGGCCCCCACGCCCACGGATACCCGCTCCGGCGAGATGCGGATGGCGTTGCCGCTCACGTGCACATCCACCTCGGCGCTGGCGGTGAGGCCGTTGACCGCCGTGGCCGTCACTCGGGTCTTGCCGCCGCCCACCGCCGAGACGCGGCCGATGGCGTCCACCAGGGCGATGCGCTCGTCTTCGCTGCGCCACTGCACCAGCGTGTTGTCGGCCTGGTCGTTGAAGGTGGCCCGCAGGCCGGAGATCTGGCCCTTCTCCATGGAGATGTGGTCGGTGTTCAGCGTCAGCGTGGAGATCTTCGCGCCGGCGACCTCGATCTGCACCAGCGCCTTCGCGCCTTTCTCGGCGTCCAGCCGGATCTGCGCCCGGCCGGAGCCCACGGCGGTCACGGTGCCGCCCTCGTCCACGGTGACGACCCTCTCGTCGGTGGAGGTGTAGTTGATCGGCTGGTCCTCGTCGGCGTCCAGGCGGTAGGAGAGGGCATAGCTGTCACCCAGGTTCATGCGGATGGACCTGGGGTGGGCGTACAGGTGATCCTCGCTGCCGAAGCGCATCGGGGCGAACAGCAGCGTCCCCGCGATCAGCACCGCGATCAGATTTACCAGCTTGCCGTAGACGGTCTTCATGGCTCAAAGCCTCGCTTGTCATATATTATCACATCTTATATTATACGGGACAAAGGTCCACGGGTCAACTTAATTTTTCGACAGACCTTGCAAAAGCGCCCCGGATGCGATAAACTTAATGTAGCCGATACGATTTTCCGGCCGCACGGGCGCGGCGGGGGAGGATATGACATGAGAATCAAGCTGACAAGCCAGCAGGAGGCGGAGCTGCGCGCCTTCCTGGACGCTTCCGAGGACGCCGAGCAGCTCTCCGCCCGGGAATACATGGCGGACCTCTATGACATCGATCGCCCGGTGTCGCTGGACCTGGTGTTCGTCAAGGGCGGCATCGGCGTGGACGGCGCGGCGGAGCTGAAGTACGACGAGGAGCAGGACGGCTGGTACATGGGTGAGCGCCTGGAGCAGCCGGAGGAGGTGCTCTCGGCGCTTCGTGCGTGCGGCGCGATCCGCTCATGAAGCTGAAGCTGATCCCCCAGACGCGGCTGACCCATGCCGTGCGGGAGACGCCGGCCAACGCGGGGCGGCCCCTTTGCCCCACGGACGCGCCGCTGGCGCAGAAGCGGCAGGCGCTGTACGACGCCATCGGGCGCACCCAGGCCTTCATGCACAAGCGCCAGTCGCCGGAGGATGCGATGGCGCTTATCCGGCGCGGCTATCCCGCGCCGCTGTACTTCATCGAATCCAACCGCCAGGCGCTGACGCGGCTGGGGCTGCCCCGGCTGGACGCCTTTTACTATTCCATGATCCCCAGCCTGACGCGCACGGCGCTGTCCCAGCGGTGGGGCATGAAGCCCCAACTGGACGCGCTCCCGAAGATGGCCCAGTGGCTGGGCACGCTGTACATCGGCGTGCACGTGGAGTGCTTCTACCTGATCCTGCTGGACCGGCAGGGGCGGCTGATCCGACCGGTGCTGCTGCAAAGGGGCGCGGTGGACGCCACGCCGTTCTATCTGGGACAGGTGCTGTCCGCGGCGCTGGCGGAGGACGCCCGCTTCATCGTGCTGGCCCACAACCATCCCGGCGGCACCAAGCGGCCCTCCAAGGAGGACCTGCTGTGCACGCTGCGGGCGCTGAACGCCTTCGCGCCGCTGCGCATACCGCTGCTGGACCACCTGATCGTGGCCGGGCGGGACGTGGTCAGCATCCGGCAGAGCGGGCTGCTCGTGCCGATGGTCTGGACCGCCGCCGCGCCGGGCAGCCGCATCGTTCGGGAGTGGCTCGACGGAGCCGCAACGGACTGCGGGGAATAGCAGAATCTTAATAATTCGTGAGATATACACAAAATTATCGAGAATTAACACGATTATAATGCAATTGAGCCGAAAGTACACCGGATTTAAACATTCAAACGGTATACTTTATCCATAATCGGCTTCGCCTGTGGAGAAGGAGGATTACCATGTATCTGGATCATCGCGTGACGGTAAAGATTGCCCGCGTACTGAATATGATCGACCTGTCGGCGCTTTTGCTGGATTCCAGCGGCAATGTGATACTGCCGGAGGGCGATTCCCGCACCTTTACCATGCCGGACGAGGTGCTTCAAAACCCGACGATCCCCTTCGTCTACGGGGCCATGACGCTGATCGGCACCTCGGAGGAGCAGCCCGTGTACGTCTGCCTGCACGGCGACAGTGAGGACATCAAGAAGTGCGCGGTGCTGTGCGCCGAGCTCATCAACGTGATGATGCGCGAGGACATGAGCCAGACCAACCGTGAACAGTCCCTGCGGCTGATGCTGCGGGGCGACGTGGAGGGCGCCGAGTTTGAATCCATGGCCGTGGAGCACGACATCCCCATGCAGATGAACCGCTGCGTGCTGTACTTCTACTTCCAGGACATGGAGGTGGAGACCGCCATACAGATGATGGGCGACGCCGTGGACAGCGAGCACGACCTGATCACCGAGGTGGGCCACCACTCCGTGGCCATGCTGAAGGCCGTGGACGAGGATTCGGACTTCACCGAGATCGAGGAATACGCCGACGCCTTTGAGAGCAGCTTCCTCACCGAGACGGGGACCACCGTCTACATCGGCATCTCCGACCCGCGCAAGGACCTGGTGTCCATACCGGACGCCTTTGCCGAGGCCCGGGCCGCGATCAACGTGGGCCGCGTCTATCACGGCAACAAGCACGTGTTCGTGTACCGCAACCTGCTGCTGGAGCGCTTCCTGAGCGACGTCTCGCCGGAACTGGGCGCGAACTATAACGCCATGATATTCAACCGCAAGACCGCGCGGCTGTTCAACGACGAGATGATCCACACCATCGAGACCTTCTTCGACAACAGCCTGAACCTGTCGGAGACGGCCCGCAAGTTGTATATCCACAGGAACACGCTGGTGTACCGACTGGAGAAGGTGCAGCACGCCATCGGCCTGGACCTGCGCAATTTCGACGACGCGGTGACCTTCAAGATGATGATGCTGCTGGGCAAGGGCGAGAACAGCCGCAAGCTGCGCCTGTAATCCCCGGACAGACAGGGGCATACATTCAAGAAAGCCGTATGCGCCGGCCAAGAGCCGGCGCATCGCTTTGAAGGGCAAATCAATAGCTTCGGAGGTCCTATGAAAAAGAGTTCCATGCGCGTGGTGACGCTGGTGTGGGCGGCGGTGATGATCGCCGTGGTGTCCTCGACGGCCACGCTGCTCATCTCCGGCCGCGCCAGCCAGGCCCAGACCGATGACCGCCACTGGGTGACCCAGGAGGAATACGCCGCGCTGGAGCGCTATCAGCGGCTGGACGAGGTGCGCGCCTCCCTGATGAGCGACTACTATCAGGAGCTGGACGAGGACGAGCTGGTGCTGGGCGCGATCCGGGGCATGACCGCCTCCGTCGGCGATCCCTACACCTTCTATTACACCCCCGAGGAGCTCACCCGCGCCAACGAGAACAGCGCCGGGTCCTATCGGGGCATCGGCACGCTGCTGCAAAACACCGCCGAGGGCGACATCGAGGTGCTGAAGGTCTATCCGGGCTCGCCCGCGGAGTCCGCCGGCGTTCGCGCGGGCGACGTGCTGGTGGCCGTGGACGGCGAGCCGATCAGCGGCGCGGACGGGCGCAGCTACAGCGAGGCCGTGTACTGCATCCGGGGCCAGGACGGCACCCGGGTGAACCTGACCATCCTTCGCGGTGACCGCACGCTGGAGATCACCGTGAACCGCGGCGACGTGACCATCAGCTACGGCGATTACACCGTGCTGCCGGGCAACATCGGCTACATCAGCCTGTCCCAGTTCACCGGCAACGCCGCCGACGTTTTCCACGAGGCCATCGAGAGCTTCAAGGCGAAAAACGTGGCGGGGCTGATCGTCGACGTGCGCAACAACCCCGGCGGGCTGCTGGACCAGGCGGTCAGCATCGCCGACGCGCTGCTGCCCACCGGCGTGATCGTCTACGTGAAGGAGCGGGACGGCACCCGGCAGGACTTCTATTCCGACGAGGAATACTACGACGTGCCCCTGGTGGTGCTGGTGAACGACATGTCCGCCAGCGCATCGGAGATACTGGCCTCCTCGGTCCAGGCCTTCGCCCGGGGCACGGTGATCGGGCTGAACACCTATGGCAAGGGCATCGTGCAGAGCCTGAGGACCTACAAGGAGGACGGCGCGGGCATACAGATCACCACCTCCAGCTATTACGACGCGCTGGACCGCTGCCCCCAGGGCGTGGGCGTGCAGCCGGACATCGAGGTGGCGCTGAGCGCCGAATACGTGCCCGAAAAGCCGGACCCCAGCGGCGACGAGCAGCTGGCCGCCGCCATCGAGGACATCCGCCGGCAGATCGCCGCGCGAAAGGCCGCGGCATAGCGCATTCGCGCCCCGCAGCCCTTGACCGGCACGATGATGATCTGATATAATGGGGGAAAGTCAACCGAACAACGCGCCCATGCGATGCAGGAGGTACGACATGGAACAGAAGAGAAGATTGGTTACCCGAAGCGATTTTGACGGACTGGCCTGCGCGATGATGCTGCGCGAGCTGAATCTGATTGACGAGATCAAGTTCGTCCATCCCAAGGACGTGCAGGACGGCAAGGTGGAGCTGACGGCGAACGACATCACCACCAACCTGCCCTACGATCCCCGGGTGGGCCTGGCCTTCGACCATCACGAATCCGAGATGGACCGCCTGAAGGCCCAGGAGACCGGCGGCAAGCTGATCATCGATCCCAACGCCCGCAGCGCGGCCCGCGTGGTCTACGACTACTACGGCGGCAAGAAGGCGTTCCCCCGGGTCAGCGACGAGCTGATGGCCGCGGTGGACAAGGGCGACAGCGCCGATTTCACCGTGGACGAGATACTGCATCCCACCGGCTGGGTGCTGCTGCACTACCTGATGGACCCGCGCACCGGCCTGGGCCGCTTCCGCGAGTTCCGCATCTCCAACTACGACCTGATGATGCAGCTGATCGGCTTCTGCATGGACCACACCATCGACGAGATCCTGGAGCTGCCCGACGTGAAGGAGCGCGTGGACCTGTACTTCCAGCAGTCCGAGCTGTTCGTGGAGCAGCTCAAGCGCATCGCCAAGGTCTACGGCAAGGTGGTCGTGCTGGACCTGCGCAACGAGGAGATCATCCATGCGGGCAACCGCTTCATGATCTACGCGCTGTATCCCGAGACGCAGATCTCCGTGCACGTGGCCTGGGGCTTCCGCAAGCAGAACACCGCGGTCATGATCGGCAAGTCCATCGTGAACAAGGCCTCCCAGGCGGACATCGGCGAGCTGTGCCTGAAGTACGGCGGCGGCGGCCATCGCAACGCGGGCACCTGCCAGCTGGAGAACGACGTGGTGGACAGCCAGCTGCCGGACATCATCGCGGCGCTGAACGTCTGAACCGTCTGAAATACGAAACGCCTTCCCGAAGGGGAAGGCGTTTCGCGTGCAATGGGGGCATATCCACATAAAACCGGGGGCAGGGCGAAACGCCCTGCCCCCGCTGCGAATCGGGATATTACTTGTTGTCCGCGGACACAGCCTGCGCGGCGGTGCGGCCGGACACGAAGATCTCCACGATGGCGTTGCCGCCCAGGCGGTTGCCGCCGTGGATGCCGCCGGTGACCTCGCCGGCCGCGTACAGGCCGGGGATGGCGTTGCCGTCGGCGTCCAGCACGTGGCGGTCGGTGTCGACCACGATGCCACCCATGGTGTGGTGGGTGGAGGGAGCCATCAGGCGCACGGTCAGCAGCGTGTTCTCCAGATCATAGGAATCCACGTTGTAGCTGCCGTCCTCGTTCATCTCCACGTTGCCCACGGTGCGGGAGGCGATGGCCTTGCCCACGTCGGGATACTCGCCCTGGCCCATCACGGCCATGTCGTAGGCCTTGATGGTCTCCAGCACGGTGGCGGGATCGGCGGTGACGCCGTCCAGCTTGCCGAACAGCTCGGTCAGCTCGTCCACGTTGCCGTGCACGAAGTAGTAGCGGCCCTCGAAGTCCTCGTCACCCAGCTGCGCGATGGGCGGGCCGGGGATGGGCTCGGTCTTGTTGTAGAACTCCAGGAAGACGCCCGGGGTGCCGTTGACCACGATGCCGTTGTGGAACTCGGCCAGGGACAGCACGTCGCGCTCGGAGCCCTCGTCCACGAAGCGGTGGCCGGTGGTGGGGTTGATCCAGCAGGCGTAGTTGCCGCCGCCGAAGGCCAGGTTGCCGTTGTCCACCCAGGAGATGGGCATCAGCTGGGTGAAGCCCAGGCCGGTGGTCGCCGCGCCGACGGCCTCCGCCATGGCGATGCCGTCGCCCTGCTGGCTGGAGCGGTTGGTGGTCTTGGTGGACTTGGTCAGGTACTCGGTGGACCAATAGACATTGTGCTCCAGCACCATGTCGATGTTCGCGGCATAGCCGCCGGTGGCCAGGATGACGCCCTTGTCGGCCTTCACGGTGACCTCGGTGCCATCATAGTGCACGGCCTTCACGCCGGTCACGCGGCCGTCCTCGACGATCAGGTCGGTGGCGGTGGTGCGGATCATGATGTCGTTCTTGTCGTTGGCCTTGTACAGCGTGGCCATGGGCGCGGCAAAGTAGCTGCCCCAGCGGCCCATCTCGGGATTGCCGTCGCCGTCCAGGTCGATGGTGGAGCCGATGAACTCGTTCTCGCGATACCACAGCGCGCCGATCAGGGTGGGCTGGCTGTTCTCGACGAAGGTCGCGCCCTGGTCCTCCAGCCACTCCTTCAGGCCCTGACCGCCCTCAATGAACTGGCTCACCAGGTCCACGTCGCCGTAGATCCACTGGGTCTTGTCAGCGCTCTGGCGCAGGCCGCCGTAGTAGGTCTGGAAGATGTGCAGGTTCACGGTGGAGAACAGGGTCAGCTGGTTCTCGGGGGTGCCCGCGTCCAGCTGGGGCTGCGCCCAATCCAGATAGGCCTGGATCTCGGCCTTCAGGGCCTGCAGCACGGGCAGGTACTCCTGATGCACGCCGTGCTTGCTCAGCTCGGCGGCGTCGCCCGCCACGAACTCGTTGTCCTTGTAGTAGTCCTCGTCGAAGGGCTCCTCGCTCCAGTTGAGGATCATCTTCAGCTCGTCGATGCAGCCCTGCACGGACTTGACCTTGTCGTAGGTCTGGCCGTCGTGCTCATAGACGCCGGTGGTGGCGTCCGGATCGGCGGGATCCCACACCAGGTAGGGCATCACGGACTGATACTGACCGCCGGAGACCAGCGTGTTGCCGCCGACCTCGGCGTTCTTCTCGATCACCAACACGGTGTTGCCGTCCTGGGCGGCCTGGGCCGCGGCAGCCATGCCGGCGCCGCCGGCGCCCACGACCACCACGTCGTACTCCAGCTCCACGGGATCGCCCGCGGTGTGCTCGATCTTGGCGGCCTTGAAGGCGTCCAGGTTGGTGCAGCCCGCCTGCTCGGCGGTGTCGTTCACGGCGTTGCGCAGGGCGCGGGTCGTGAAGGTCGCGCCGGAGACGCCGTCCACGCCGGAGCCGTTGGCTTCCAGCATCTCGGGGATCATGATGTCGTAGGCGACGGTGCCCACGTGGTCGGTCTCCACGCTGGACACGATGTCGATGGCCTCGATCTTGTCCTCGGCGTAGGTGACGGACAGGGTCACGGGGCCGTTGTAGCCGTCGGCGGTGGCCTCGTAGGTGCCGGCGGTGAAGGTCATCTCGGCGTCGCTCGCCGCGTCATTGCCGCCGGCCATGGCGGCGTTGATGGCATCAACGACGGCGGTGCTGGTGAAGGTCGCGCCGGTGGTGACATCCACGCCTTCGGTGGTGCCGGCCTCCAGGATGGCCGCGATCAGCTTTTCAACGCTCTCCGCGCGGTCGATGCCCGCGGTGGGATAGCTCTCAGCGGAGTCATCCACGGTCAGGGCCGTGATTTTGCCGTCCTCAACGGTGAACTCAACGCTCACCTCGCTGGCAAAGCCCTGGGCGCTGCCGGTGAGGACGTCTCCGCCCTCGGCGAGGGCGACGCAGCCGGCCAGCATGCACAGGCTCAGCAGCATTGCAACAATTTTCTTCATGTTACCCCTCCTGTTGTTTGGATTCATATGGGCATACCACACCCATATTTACACTCCCATCATATCAAAAATATATATAGAAGTCAATCCAAAAGTCACGATTTTGCCATTTGTTGCGCGGATGCTGCATATCAAATCGCAAATGATGCCAATTTAAAAATATGGGTTGATAAATGCGGCGAAGCCGTATATAATATAATTAATATATATATTGGAGGATTGTCACATTGGCGGTTTGGCTGCGTCGCGGGGGAATGGGGCTTGCGCTGCTGCTGGCGGCGCTCGTGCTGTCCGGCTGTCGGGCGCGGGAGGTTCCCGCCGTCCGGGTGGAGCTGGACGGCGCGGCCTGGGACGGAGAGCCGGTGTCCCCGGGCGAGGGCCTGCGGGTCTATTTCACGCTGGACGGACAGCCGCTTCTGGACGTGCCCTTCGACGAGCCCCGCGAGATTGTCGTCCGGCAGGACGGCGTGGGGGAGAACGCCGTCGCGATCACCGGCGAGGCCGTGTACATGCGCCACGCGGACTGCGACAACCAGGACTGCGTGCAGATGGGCGCGGTCACCCGGGACAACCTCGAGCTGCGGGTGATGGGCGGCTTCATCATATGCCTGCCCCACAAGCTGTCGGTGGAGGTCAGGGAATAATAGATAATTGAAATGGTGGATTGAGTGAGTAATAAGGCGCAAAAGGTTGCCCGCTTCGGGCTGCTGGCGGCGCTGTCGCTGGTGCTGGGCTGGCTGGACCGGGCGATCCCGGTGACGTGGTTCCTGAGCGGCGCGGTGCCCGGGATCAAGCTGGGCCTGGCCAACACGGTGCTGCTCTACGCGGTCTACCTGATGGACTGGCGGGGCTGCGTGCTGCTGATGTTGGCGAAGGTATTTCTGTCCGGCTTCCTGTTCGGGTCGATGTCGGCCATACTCTACAGCCTGTCCGGCGGCGTGCTGAGCCTGGGCGTGATGCTGCTGGTGCGGAAAAACGCCCGGATCGGCGCGCTGGCCATCGCGCTGCTGGCCGCGGCCAGCGACGTCATGCTGCTGGCGAAGCATCCCCATCCCCGGGGACAGATGCTGTGGTGCATGCTGCTGATCGCGCTGGCCTGCGTAGCCGCGGCGGCCGCCTTCTTCTGGATCGGCAGGCACGCCGAATTCGCGGTGCTGGGCACCTCGCTGGCCGGGGCCGTGGCCCACAACGTGGGGCAGATCCTGGCGGCCAGCGGCGTGCTGCACACGCCCCAGCTGCTGTACACCTATCTGCCGGTGCTGGTGGGCATCGGCGCGGTGGTGGGCTGCCTGACGGGCATCGTGGCCCAGCGGGTGTTCGCGGCGCTGCGGGTGTACAAGGATCAATAACAGACCAAGGCCTGTAAATATCGATATGGAGTCGGTTCAATGAAGGGGACGCGGGGGATCGCGCTCGCGGTCATGGCGGCACTGGTGCTGTCGCTGTCGGGCTGCGCGCAGGCACAGGTTGAAAAACAGTCTGCGGTCGGTTTTTATCTGGACACGGCCATCATGCTGACGGCCTACGTGGACGACGCCGCGGTGCTCCAGGACGCGCTCCGGGAGTGCGGGCGCTACGAGCAGCTGCTCTCCCGCACAGTGGAGGGCAGCGACGTCTGGCGCATCAACCACGCGGGCGGGGCGCCCGTGGAGGTCTCAGAGGATACCCTCGCGATCCTGGAGGCGGCCCGGCAGGTGAGCGACCTGTCCGGCGGCGCGTTCGACGTGACGGTGGCCCCGGCCTCGACCCTATGGGACTTCACCTCCGGCGCGGCGGTCCTGCCCGACGCCCGGACGCTGGCGGAGGCCGCGGCACGCGTGGACTACACGCAGGTCAAAACCGACGGAAGTCGGGTCACGCTGCCCGAGGGCATGATGATCGACCTGGGCGGCATCGCCAAGGGCTACATCGCCGACGCGGTGAAGGGCTATCTGGAGGACAGGGGCGTGACCAGCGCGGTGCTGTCCTTCGGCGGCAACATCGTCACCATCGGTTTGAAGCCGGACGGCAGCCCCTGGCGGGTGGGCATACAGGACATCGACCGGCCCACCGGGGAGTACATGCTGGTGGCGAAGAACTTCGGCGGAAGCACCGTGACCAGCGGCATCTACGAGCGCGGCTTCGAGCTGGACGGGGTGTATTACCATCATATACTGGACCCCGCCACGGGCTGGCCGGTGCAGAACGAGCTGGCCTCGGTGACCATCTTCTCGGACAGCTCCATGTGGGGTGACGCGCTGGCGACGGCGGCGTTTGCCCTCGGCACCGAGGCGGGCACGGCGCTGATCGAGGGCATCGAGGGCGTGGAGGCGGTCTTCATCGCCCGGGACCGGACGGTGAGCTATACCTCCGGCGCGAAGGCATACATGGCGGAATGACGAATCGAGGATATAGAGCAAGGAGGATGGGCGTGTGAAGAAAAAAATGCCTGTTTGGGTGTCGCTGCTGCTCGTCTGCGCGTGCGCGGTGCTGCTGCTGAGCCAGGTCAACCGCCTGACGGCGGGGCGCGTCGCGGCGCAGGAGGTGAAGCTGGAGGACGCCGCCCGGGCCAAGGCGCTGCCCGGCGCGGAGCGCTTCGAGGCGGTGGCGCTGGAGGAGAGCCGCTACACCCTGGACAACCTCTACCAGGGCTTTGACGCCGCGGGCGACGCCCTGGGCTACGTGGGCCAGACCACGGTCAGCGGATACGGCGGGCCGGTGGAGGTCACGACGGGCGTCAACCCGGCGGGCGAGATCACCGGCGTGTCGGTGGGCGGCGAGGGATTCGCGGAGACGCCCGGCCTGGGCGCGCTCACCCGGGAGAAGGCGTTCACCGCCCAGTTCGTGGGCAAGACCCCGAACGTGGTGCTGAACGAGGACGGCGTGGACACCGTCAGCGGCGCGTCCACCACGTCCCGGGCGGTGGTCAGCGGCGTGAACGCCGTGACCAACTACGTCCGCACCTATCCGCTGGGCCTGGATGAAGAACAGACCGAAGTCTATCTCGGCGCGACCACCTCCGCCACCCGGAAGGGCTTTGGCGGCGACGTGACCGCCACCGTGGGCTTTGCGGAGGACGGGACCATCGAATACCTGGCCGTCGATACCCCGGACGAGACCGACGGCCTGGGCAAGCTGGCCTCCGAGAAGGCCTTTACAAGCCAGTTCATCGGCAAGACCGGGCCGTTCAGCTACGGCGAGGACGGCATCGAGGCCGTGACCGGCGCGACCTTCACCTCCAACGCGGCGCTGGAGGCCATCAACGAGATCGTGTCCGGCGGCGGGGCGAAGTCCGCGGAGCCCGTCTCCCAGACGGTGCAGGGCTTCGGCGGCGACGTGACCGTGACGGTCCGGCTGAACGACGACAACACCGTCGCGGCGCTGTCGATCGACACGCCGGACGAGACCGACGGCCTGGGCAAGCTGGCCTCGGAGCCCGCGTTTACCGACCAGTTCATCGGCAAGACCGCGCCCTTCGCCTACGGCGAGGACGGCATCGAGGCCGTCACCGGCGCGACCGTGACCAGCACGGCGGTGCTGGGCGCGCTGAACGAGCTCGTGCCCGCGGGCGACAAGGCCGCGATCGCGGCGGCACAGCCCCAGGCAGAGCAGACCGGGACCGACGTGGGGACGGAGCCGGAGAGCGCGCCCGAACCCGAGGCGGAGTCCGAGCCGGAAGCTGAATTTGAGCCGGAAGCCGAACCCGAAACGGAGTCTGCTGTCGCCATCGGCGACGCCTCCCGCCTGATGCGGGCGAGACCGGCGTTCGCAGCAATAGAACAGACCGAAGTCGGCAATGCTGCCTCGACTGATGAGGGCGGTGCTTCCCGCCTGATGCGCCAGCGTCCCGCCTTCGCGGCGGAGCCTGCCGCGGACGATACCACGGTGGATGATTCCTCCCGTCTGATGCGCCAGCGCCCCGTCTTCGCGGCGGAGCCTGCCGCGGACGATTCTGTGGCGGATGGTGCCGCGCGTCTGATGCGCGCTCGTCCCGCTCTCGAAGCAGCGCCCGCTGCCGAAGCCGACACTGATGCCGATACCGACGGCGAAAATGCAGATGCTTCCCGACTGATGCGGGCGCGTCCGGCATTCAGTGATGCGGAACCGACCGAAGTCGAAACTGAATCTGATGCCGAACCGATTGCCGGTGACGCTTCACGTCTGATGCGTGCGCGTCCCGCCTTTGAAGCGGAACCTGCCGCGGACGATACCCCGGCGGAGCCTGTTGCGGACGATACCCCGGCGGATGATGCTACCCGCCTGATGCGCGAGCGTCCCGCCTTTGAAGCGGAGCCTGTCGCCGAAGCCGACACTGCTGCCGATACCGACAGTGAGGCAGTCGATCCCTCCCGGCTGATGCGGGCCAAACCGTCGCTGAACGCGGAGGAACCGACCGAAGTCGAAACTGAAACCGCACCGGAACCGGCTGTCGGCGACGCCGCGCGCCTGATGCGCGTCCGTCCCGCGTTCTGAGAGCACAGGGGATCGACCGACCGGCCTTGAGCCGGGAAGGAGCCGATATGTACGAGATATTCGAGGATGTCTTCCAGACCGCGGTGCGCTACGGCATACTGATCCTGGAGGCCGTCGGCGCGGTGATCATATTCATCTCCGCTGTCAAGGCGCTGGTCTGCGTCGTCAAGAACCCGGACAAGGGCAAGAACGTGTTTACCGAGGGCATTGCCACCGCCTTGAACTTCCTGCTGGGCAGCGAGGTTTTGAAGACGATCATCGCCCCGGACTGGCGGGACATCGGCATGACCTGCGCCATCATCGCGATGCGCGCGGCGATGACCCTGCTGGTGCACTGGGAGAGCAAGCATGAAAAGCATGAGGTATAGGGGAAAGGGCAGGAGGTGCTGAAATTGTCGAATCTCAGAACCTTTCGCGGGGGCGTGCATCCGCTGCACGGCGCCCATGAGGGGAAGGCGGCGACCAGCGGCGCGGCGGTGCGCGACTACGTCGCCGATACCGTGACCATATTGATGGGCATGCACCTGGGCGCGCCCAGCACGCCCTGCGTGCAGGTGGGCGACCGGGTCAAGCTCGGCCAGGTCATCGGCGAGCCCGTGGGCTTCCTGGGCCTGCCGGTGCACGCCAGCGTGTCCGGCCAGGTGACGGCGGTGGGTCCCGTGCAGTCGGTGACCTCGCCCTCGGCCATGGCCGTGACCATCAAAAACGACTTCAAGGACGAGTGGGTGGAGGGGCTCGAGCCCCTGGGCAGCGTCGAGAGCTGTCCCGCGGAGAAGATCGTGCCCGCCATCAAGGCCGCCGGCGTGTGCGGCATGGGCGGCGCGTCCTTCCCGACCCACGTGAAATTCGCGGTCAAGGAGGGGCAGTACTGCGACACCATCATATTGAACGGTTCGGAGTGCGAGACCCACCTGACCTGCGATCATCGGCTGATGGTGGAGCACAGCGGGCGCATCGTGGACGGCCTGCGGGCGGCGATGCGGGCGCTGAACGTCAAAAAGGGCGTCATCGCCATCGAGGACAACAAGCCCGACGCCATCGAGGCCATGCGCAGGGCCGCCCAGGGCCGGGAGGGCGTGGAGGTCATGCCCCTTCTGACCAAATACCCCCAGGGCGGTGAGAAGCAGCTGATCCAGGTGGTCACGGGCCGCGAGGTTCCCACGAAGAAGCTGCCGCTGGACGTGCATGTGATCGTGCTGAACGTCGGCACCGCGGCGGCCATCGCGGACGCCGTGATCGATGGCAAGCCCCTGATCTCCCGCATCACCACCGTCACGGGCCATGTGCGCACGCCCTCCAACCTGCGGGTGCGCGTGGGCACGCGGGTGTCCGACCTGCTCAAGACCTGCGGCGGCTTCAGCATCCCCGAGGCCGAGGTCGGCAAGGTGGTCATGGGCGGCGCGATGACCGGCTTCCCCTGTCCCGTAACCTCCGTGCCCGTGGCCAAGGCCAACAACGGCGTGGTGGTGTACAGCGCGAAGGAGGCCGCGGAGCTGGAGGAGAGCCCCTGCATACGCTGCGGGCGCTGCGTGGACGCCTGCCCCATCGGGCTGAACCCCTATAAGCTGAAATACCTGTGCGAGGCGGGGGACATGAAGGGCGCCTCCGATGAAAACGTGATGGACTGCGTGGTCTGCGGCAGCTGCTCCTACATCTGCCCGGCCCGTCGCCATCTGACCAGCGCTTTCAAGGCCATGAAGGACAAGATCGCCGCCGAGGCGAAGAAAGGGAAGGGGTAAGCCATGAAACTGAATCTCTCCCCGGCGCCCCACGTACACAGCGCGCAATCCACGCGGACGCTGATGCTGAACGTGCTGATCGCGCTGCTGCCCTGTGCCGTCGCCGGCACGCTGGTGTTCGGCCCCGGCGCGCTGCTGCTGATGCTGATCTCCACCGCCTCCGCGGTGCTGTTTGAGGCGCTCTGGCAGAAGCTGTCCGGCAACGCGCTGCGGATCGGCGACCTGTCCGCCGCCGTTACCGGCCTGATACTGGGCATGAACCTGCCCTCCCGCGCGCCCTGGTGGATCGCCGTGGTGGGCAGCGCCTTCGCGGTGATCGTCGTCAAGGGGCTGTTCGGCGGCCTGGGCGACAATTTCATCAACCCCGCGCTGGCCGCCCGCGCCATGCTGCTGGCCTCCTGGCCGAAGTTCATGACGGCGTGGGCCCAGCCCGTCAACTGGGCGGGCGGCGTGGACGCGCTGTCCACCGCCACGCCGCTGGCGAATCCGGCGAACTACACCCCGGCGCAGCTGCTGCTGGGCAACATCCCCGGCTCCATCGGCGAGGTGTGCAAGCTGGCGATATTGCTGGGCCTCGTCTGGCTGCTGGTCACCAAGACCATCACCTGGCGCATCCCCGTGGCGATGGTGGCCTCCGAATGCGTGTTCGCGTGGATCTTCGGCGCGGACCCGGTGGCTTCCGTGCTGTCCGGCGGATTGCTGTTCGCCGCGGTGTTCATGGCCACGGACTATGTCACCTGCCCGATGTCCGCCCCCGGCCAGTTCGTCTATGCCGCGGGTGCGGGCGCGCTGGTGGCGGTGATCCGCCGCTTCGGCGGCTATCCCGAGGGCGTCACCTACGGCGTGCTGCTGATGAACGTCGCCGCGCCGCTGATCGACCGCTGCTTCAAGCGGCGGGTCTACGGACACGGAAAGGAGGCGGAGGCGTGATGGCGAAGCAGAACAAATCCATCGGCGCGCTCTTCGCCGGCGGCCTGCTGGGCGATAATCCCGGGCTGCGACTGGCGCTGGGCATTTGCCCGATGCTGGCGGTGACCACCCGGGCGGCCAACGGACTGGCCCTGGGCCTGGCCACGGGAGCGGTGCTGGTGTGCACAGGCCTTCTCACGTCGATACTGCGCGCGCTGCTGCCCGAAAAGGGCCGCCTGCCCGTGCTGATCGTGATCAGCGCCATGTTCGCCACGGTCGCCCGGGCCGTCATGGCCATGTGCTTCCCCGAAATGAACGCCGCTCTGGGCGTATATGTGCCGCTGATCGCCGTCAGCAGCGTCGTGCTGTGTCGCGCCGACGGCTTCGCGGCGGAGAACGGCATCCCCGCGGCGCTGGCGGACAGCCTCGGCATGGGCCTGGGCTATGCCTGCGCGCTGACAATGGTGGGCGTCGTCCGGGAGCTGATCGGCTGCGGCAGCGTGTTCGGCGCGTGCGTGCTGGGCGCCGGCTATGAGCCGATGCTGCTGGCCGTGCTGCCCGCGGGCGGCTTCATCGTGTACGGCGTGATCCTGGGCATCGTCAACGCCATCGCCGGGAAGCGCTCCGGCAGCGGAGAGGAGGCGTCCAAATGACCGGTATTTCGAGGATATTGCTGTTCATGGTGAGCTGCGTGTTCACCCAGAACGTGGTGTTCGTCCGCCTGCTGGGCAGCGGCGAGGCCGTCCGGGAGGACAGGGGCGTGGGCGCCGCGGCCTGCCTGGGCATCGCCACGGCGGCGGTGATGACGCTGGCCGCGCTGTGCGGCTGGCTGGTGCGCAGCCTCGCGCTGGTTCCGCTGCACGCCGAATACATGACCCTCACCGCGCTGGCGCTGCTGTGCGTCGCGCTGGCGTACCTGGCAGCGGCGGTGGTCAGGGGCGTCAAGCCCGCGCTGGCCGAGGCCCTGGGCGAGGGGCTGCCGATGATCGCGGCGAACTGTGCCGTGCTGGGCGTGGCGCTGATCGATCTCGAAAAGGGCGCGAGCCTGCTGGACGCGACGCTGGGCGGACTGTTTGGCGGGCTGGGCTTCCTGCTGGCCATTGTGCTGATGGCGGGCGTGAAGGAGCGCATCGCCTATTCCAAGGTCCCCGCGCCGCTGAAGGGGCTGCCCATATCGCTGATCTCAGCGGGCCTGGTGGCGCTGGCCTTCATGGGCTTCATGGGGCTGGCCTGACGGGAAGGTATACAAGTGAGAAGAGCATTGATTAAAGGGATTATAACCGTGCTGCTGCTGGCGGCGCTGATGGGCCCGGCGTGCCTGGGCGAGGCCGCCACGGAGGCGACGGTTGCCCCGGAGGCAACGTTTGCCCCGGAGGCGACGGTTGCTCCGGAGGCAGCGCCCACAGAAGAGGCGGAAGCGCCCCAGGTCGCCACGGCCTATGTGCTGGTGTCCACGCCGACGCAGGTGGGCTGGCTGCCGCTGCCCCTGGAGGGGGAGAGCACCTATCCGCTGGCCCAGACGCTGCCCGACGGTACCGAAACGCTGAACCTGATCCACCTGACCCCGGAGGGGGTCTACATGGAGGATTCCACCTGTGACAACCACGATTGCGTGGACCAGGGCATCGTCACGCTGGAGAACCGGGAGGAGCGCATACTCGGCAACATGATCATTTGCCTGCCGAACCAGGTCTACCTCCAGCTGTTCACCCGGGAGGAGATGCTGGCCCTGATGGGCGGGCAGGAGGACGCGGAACCATGATACAGGATATCTTTCCCCACGTGCTGCGCAACGAATTCATCCCCGGCCGCGCCGTGAAGGGCGACGGGCTGCTGTTCCTGTTCCGGGACGGCAGCCTGGCCTGCGCCATAGAGGACGGCGCGGTGCGGCTGCCGAGGGTGTCGGACGTGCCGTCGGAGGCCGAGCGGCGCTATCTGTTCGCGCTGGACGGCGCGCCCTGCTATCTGGGCATGGAGGAGGCCGCCGACGCGCCGCAGGGGCTGGAATGGGTCCGCGTGCGCGAGCTGCGCCGGGTCGCCGCCGGCCCGCGGGAGATCATCTTCGCGGCATGGACGGCCTTTCAGCTGTACAACTGGTACCGTGACAACCGCTATTGCGGGCGCTGCGGCGCGCTCACCCAGCCCGCCCCGGACGAGCGGGCGATGGAGTGCCCCGCCTGCAAGCGGCGCATCTATCCGCGGATCATCCCCGCCGTGATCGTGGGCGTCACCCACGGCGACGAGATACTGATGACCAAGTACAGCGGCAGGGACATACCCTATTACGCCCTGGTGGCGGGCTTTACCGAGATCGGCGAGACGCTGGAGCAGACCGTGGCCCGCGAGGTCATGGAGGAGGCCGGGCTGCGGGTGAAGAACATCCGCTATTACAAGTCCCAGCCCTGGGCCATCGTGGACGATCTGCTGGCGGGCTTTTACTGCGACGTGGACGGCTCCACCGAGATCCACATGGACGCCCGGGAGCTGAAGGAGGCCGTCTGGGTCAGGCGCGAGGACGTGGTCGGCCAGCCCAACGATTTCAGCCTCACCAACGAGATGATGCTCCTGTTCCGGGACGGGAAGGAGCCCAGATAACCCATAACCGATATGATCCAGACAGTGATCGGGATGACAGCAGGCCTGTCATCCCGATCACTGTGTATATGGGGTGTTTTAATCGCTCCATTGCTCCTCGCCCCACTTGTCCGGGGATTCATCCACGTCCGGCGGGGCGTCGGGCTCGTCGAAGCTGGTGAATATGTCCCGCATCAGCGCGTCGTTGTAGACCAGGTTTTTCAGCCCCTCCCGGCTGACGACGCTGTTCGTGCCCAGGCAGGCCTTGCAGCGGTAGCCGCAGTTCGGGCACACGCAGCCCAGCTCCAGCCCCTCGGACTGGACCATGTAGGTGTCGCACACGTGGCAGCTACAGCGCATTTCCGTCGCCTCCCAATTCCAATTCACGTCCGTCCAGCGCCGCCCGGGCGAGCTTCTCGCCCCGGTATTCCAGCGCCAGGTCGAAGAAATCCTGCCGGGTGTCCAACAGCTTCAAGAACAGCCTGTCGCCCTCCCACAGCGTCAGCGCCAGCAGCCTGTCCTTGTCGATCCAGGCCAGCTCGCCCTCGTCGCACTCGATCTGCTCGCCCTCGCAGCGGGTGGCGGTGAACAGGTGCATGTCCTCGTCCGGGTATTCGTCCGAACGGAAGCGGACGATGCCCCGATAGCGGCAGTCCAGCGGGGTCAGCCCCGTCTCCTCCCGGCATTCCCGCAGCACGCATTCCCCGGGCGTTTCCCCGGGCTCGATGTGGCCGCCCACGCCGATCCACTTGTCGTGGTTCTCGTCGTGGGCCTTTTTCGTGCGGTGCAGCATCAGATATTGCCCGCCCCGCTCGATGTACAGCAGCGTGGTCTGCTTCACGGGCGCGCCTTCTTTCAAATTGATTACATATCTCCTACAATAATAACACATAATGCCGCTATAGGGGCGGGACAAAATAAAATTAACCTTTTCGGTGTATAATAATATCAGATTATTATGCGTTTCGGAGGCAGAAATGGCGAATACATATACCGCAAGCGACATACAGGTCCTGAAGGGCCTGGAGGCCGTGCGCATGCGCCCCGGCATGTACATCGGCTCCACCGGCTCCCGCGGCCTGCACCACATGATATGGGAGATCGTGGACAACGCCATCGACGAGGCGGCCAACGGCTTCGCCACGGAGATTTCCGTCACCCTGAAGAAGGACGGCTCCTGCGAGGTGACGGACAACGGCCGCGGCGTGCCGGTGGACATCCACCCGGAGCTGGGCATATCCGCCGTGGAGGTGGTCTACACCCAGCTGCACGCGGGCGGCAAGTTCACCGACAAGAATTACAACTATTCCGGCGGCCTGCACGGCGTGGGCGCGTCGGTGGTCAACGCGCTGTCCGAGTGGATGACGGTGGACGTGTACAAGGACTACAGCCACTATTTCATACGCTTTGAATCCATCACAGATCCCAAGACCGGCAAGATCCTCAGCGGCCACACCATGGCCCCGCTGGCGAAGGTGGGCAACACCCGCAAGCGCGGCACCGTGGTGTGCTTCAAGCCGGATGCCCGGGTGTTCGAGGACGTGCGCTTCCAGTCCGACCTGGTGCGCCGCCGCGTGCGGGAGCTGGCCTACCTGAACAGGGGCGTGCGCTTCATATTCACCGACGAGCGCATCAAGGAGGCGGACAAGCGGGTCCACGAATACTGCTACGAGGGCGGCATCGCCGATTTCGTGCGCTACCTGAACACCGACAAGACCACCATCACCGATCCCATCGTGTTCGAGGCCGTGCGGGACGGCACGCTGGTGCGCGTGGCGATACAGTACACCGATTCCTACACCGAAAACATCTATTCCTTCGTCAACAACGTGCCCACCGCCGAGGGCGGCAGCCACGAGGTGGGCTTCAAGGCCGCCGTCACCAAGGCCTTCAACGACTATGCCCGCCGGGCGGGGATATTGAAGGAGAAGGACAACAACCTGGCCGGCGACGATTTCCGCGAGGGCATGACCGCCGTGGTGTACGCCGGCGTCAAGAACCCCCAGTTCGAGGGCCAGACCAAGGGCCGCCTGGGCAACACCGAGGTGCGACCCATATTCGAGGCGGTCTGCCAGGAGCAGCTTTCGATCTATCTGGACGACCTCAAGAACCAGGATTTCGCCCAGGCCATCGTGGCCAAGGCGGTAAAGGCGGCCAAGGTGCGCGAGGCGGCCCGCAAGGCCCGGGACATCGCCCGCCAGGCCAACCAGCTGGAGGCCGCGCCGCTGGTGGGCAAGCTGTCCAGCTGCACCGGCAAGAAGCCGGAGCTGAACGAGCTGTTCATCGTGGAGGGCGATTCCGCAGGCGGCAGCGCCAAGCAGGGCCGCGACCGCCGCTTCCAGGCGATACTGCCGCTGCGCGGCAAGCCGCTGAACGTGGAGAAGAAGCGGCTGGACCAGGTGCTGGCCAACGAGGAATATCGCAGCATCATCACCGCGCTGGGCACCGGCATCGGCGAGGATTTCGACATCACCAAGCTGAAGTACAACCGGGTCATCATACTCTCGGACGCGGACCAGGACGGCGCGCACATCCGGGCGATACTGCTGACGTTCTTCTTCCGGTACATGCGCCAGCTGATCACCGAGGGCCACGTCTACATCGGCATGCCGCCGCTCTATAAAGTCGCCAAGGGCGACAAGGTGATCTACTGCTACGACGACAACGCCCTGCCCGCGGCCATCAAGTCCATCGGCAAGGGCTATACGCTGCAGCGCTACAAGGGCCTGGGCGAGATGAACCCGGAGCAGCTGTGGGAGACCACCATGAACCCGGACGGCCGCAAGCTGATGCAGGTGGGCATCGAGGACTTTGTGGAGGTGGAGCGCCGCGTGACCATACTGATGGGCGACAAGGTGGAGCCTCGCCGCGAGTATATCAGTGCCTACGCCAACTTCAACAAAGAGGACAACTTCGTGCCGGTGAACGAGGGCGCTCAGTGAGCGGGCAGCGGTGCGCAGGAAGCAGGAAAACCGGAGGGGCGGCGCTGCGTCGCCCGCCGGAACGAGGA
Source organism: uncultured Eubacteriales bacterium (assembly GCA_900317565.1). GTDB lineage: Bacteria > Bacillota > Clostridia > Christensenellales > Aristaeellaceae > UBA2862. Next base: position 849 of record ONHI01000009.1, on the reverse strand, counting down.
CGATCAATCGTGAAACGTGGAGTGGAAGCATGTCATTGGGGCTGAAGAGGGGAACGGTCAGACTGGAGCCGCATGACCCGGCGTGGGACGATGTCGCCAGAGAAGTGATATCGCTTCTTTGGAATGTGCTCGGCGGTGACGCCGTGGACATCCAGCATGTCGGCAGCACCGCCATCCCTTCGATCGACGCCAAGCCGATCATCGATATCGCGGTGGCTGTGAAGCGGCCCGAGGCACTCGAAGAATACGATGACGTACTTGAGAAGCGGGGCGTCATCTTCCGAAAGACGGAGCGCGACGACGACCGATTCTATGTGATGGGCGACGCCGAATCCCGCTCCTGCCATATTCACATGGTGCCCGCGAATGGCCTGAAGTGGGAAAACTACATCGCCTTTCGGGACTATCTCAACGTCAATCCGGACGCCGCCAGGCGGTACTGCGGATTGAAGCGGGAACTCGCCGGACGATACGCGGACGATCGCGAGGCGTATACCGAAGGCAAGGCTGAGCTGATCGCGCGCCTGCTGAACGAGGCGCGGACCTGGAAGAACGCAGAATGACAATATAGGAGTATTCCATGGCAAGAAAGAAGCATGACGAGCCGACCCAGAGGCGGCCGGAGGAGATCATACAGCGCAACATGGAGGACGTGATGCACGAATCCATGATGCCCTATTCGGAGCACGTCATACTGGAGCGCGCGCTGCCCCGGGTGGAGGACGGCCTGAAGCCCGTGCAGCGGCGCATACTGTTCACCATGCACGAGCTGGGCAACACCCCCGACAAGCCCCACCGCAAGTGCGCCCGCATCGTGGGCGACTGCCTGGGCAAATACCATCCCCACGG
>ONHI01000008.1 GCA_900317565.1 uncultured Eubacteriales bacterium | reverse complement strand
AACACCTCATCCGCCCCTAACGGGGCACCTTCCCCTCAAGGGGAAGGCTTGGCACTGAAAGGCTTCCCCCTGGGGGGAAGCTGTCACCGTAGGTGACTGGCGTTAGCCTAGCGAAGCGTCTGAGTGGGAGTTTGCCCCAACTTTCCGTGATGAGCCGTTTTTTTGCCTTCCATACGTTAACTTTGTCCACATGTACTTGACAATTCAAGCATCCTTGTATACAATGATACGCAAATACTGTGATACCTCAATGCGAGGCATTCAACCGACCCACGGGAGATGATTCTATGCTGGAAATGTCCAACAAAACCAACCTGCTGGAGCAGAGACAGTACAAGTATTCCCTGCAGGACGTGCCAAATCCGAACCTGTACCGGGACATATACCCCTATGACGAGATACCGCGCGTGGCCTTCAACCACCGCCGCGTGCCCATGGGCATGCCGGAGGACATCTGGATCACCGACACCTCCTTCCGGGACGGCCAGCAGTCGGTGGAGCCCTACAGCGTCGAGCAGATCGTGGAGCTGTACAAGCTGATGGCGCGGCTGGGCGGCCCCTACGGGGTCATCCGCCAGACGGAGTTCTTCGTCTACAGCGAAAAGGACCGCGAGGCCATCGCCCGCTGCCAGGACCTGGGCTATCGCTTCCCGGAGATCACCACCTGGATCCGCGCCACGCGGGAGGATTTCAAGCTGGTGAAGGACCTGGGCATCCGGGAGACCGGCATACTCGTGTCGTGCAGCGACTACCACATCTTCAAGAAGATGCAGATGAGCCGCAAGCAGTGCATGGAATACTATCTGAAGACCGTGGCGGACGCCTTCGAGGCCGGGGTCATGCCCCGCTGCCACCTGGAGGACATCACCCGGGCGGACTTCTACGGCTTCGTGGTGCCCTTCGTCAACGCGCTCCAGGAGATGAGCCAGGATGCGGGCATCCCGGTGAAGATCCGCGCCTGCGATACCATGGGCTACGGCGTGCCCTACACCGAGGTAGCCCTGCCCCGCAGCGTCCCGGGCATCATCTACGGCCTGCAGCACTATTCCGACGTGCCCAGCGAGATGCTGGAGTGGCACGGCCACAACGACTTCTACAAGGCCGTGGCCAACGCCTCCACGGCGTGGCTGTACGGCGCGTGCGCGGTGAACTGCTCGCTGCTGGGCATCGGCGAGCGCACCGGCAACATACCGCTGGAGGCCATGGTGAGGGAGGACGCCAGCCTGCGGGGCAGCCTGGACGGCATGGACCCCACCGCCATCACCGACATCGCCCGCTATTTCCACGATGAGATCGGCTACGACATCCCGGTGATGACCCCCTTCGTGGGCCGCCAGTTCAACACCACCCGCGCGGGCATCCATGCGGACGGGCTGTTGAAGGACGCCGAGGTCTACACCATCTTCAACACCAAGAAGATACTCAACCGCAGCCCCTCGGTGATGATCGGCAAGGCCAGCGGCCTGGCGGGCATCGCCTACTGGATCAACGAGAATTACCAGCTGGAGGGCGACGAGGCCGTGGACAAGAAGAGCGACCTGGTGGTGGCCCTGAAGAACTGGATCGACGGCGAGTACGCCGGAGGCCGCCAGACCACGCTGTCCACCTCGGAGCTGGAGGCGAAGATCGAGGCGCTGTCGGGCGGCAGGTTCAGGCGCCTGTAAGGCTCTTACACATATACACCACTCCACCCAAGGAGGTTCATCATGGATTACAAGACCGTTTCCCTCTCCGACCAGGTGTTTGAGCATCTGGAATCGAATATACTCAGCGGCAAATACCAGCGCGGGGAGATCATCACCGAGCTGCAGCTCTGCTCGGAGCTGGGCGTCAGCCGCACGCCGATCCGCGAGGCGCTGCGCCGCCTGTTCCAGGAGCACCTGATCGAGGACACGCCCCGGGGCACCATGGTGCTGGGCATCACCCCCAAGGACTTCATGGACATGTCCGAGATCCGGCTGCGCATCGAGGACATGGCCGTGCGGGGCTTCATCGAGCACGCCGACGAGGACGCGCTGAAGGCGCTGAACGAGGCCGTGGACTTCCAGGAATTCTATCTCGCCCGGGGCGACACCGACCAGTTGAAGGCGCTGGACGGACGCTTTCACGAGATCATATACGCCGGCTGCGGCAGCATGATCCTGCGGGACACCCTCTCGCCGCTGCACAAGAAGATACAGCAGTACCGGCGCAATTCCATCCGCACGCCGGAGCGGGCCTCCCATTCGGTAAAGGAGCACAAGGACATACTGGAGGCCATCCGGGCCAAGGACGCGGACCGGGCCGTGACGCTGATCCGCAATCACATCCAGAACGCCATGACCCGGGCGCTGGACAAGGAGGACAACTGACATGGGCATGACCATTGCGCAAAAGATCATCAAGAATCACCTGGTAACCGGGGAGATGATCCCCGGGCAGGAGATCGCCCTCAGGATCGACCAGACGCTGACCCAGGACGCCACGGGCACCATGGCCTACCTTGAATTCGAAACCATGGGCATCGACCGGGTGCGCACCGAGCTGAGCGTGGCCTACATCGACCACAACACGCTGCAATGCGGCTTCGAGAACGCCGACGACCACCGCTATATACAGTCCGTGGCGAAGAAGCACGGCCTGCGCTTCTCCCGCCCCGGCAACGGCATCTGTCACCAGGTGCACCTGGAGCGCTTCGGCGTCCCCGGCAAGACGCTGATCGGCTCGGACAGCCACACCCCCACCGGCGGCGGCATCGGCATGCTGGCCTTCGGCGCGGGCGGCATGGACGTGGCCGTGGCCATGGGCGGCGGCGCGTACTACATCACCATGCCGAAGATGTTCAAGGTGAACCTCACCGGCAAGCTGCGTCCCTTCGTCACCGCGAAGGACGTGAGCCTGGAGATACTGCGCCTGCTGTCCGTCAAGGGCGGCGTGGGCGCGATCATCGAATGGGGCGGCGAGGGCGTCAGGACGCTGTCCGTGCCGGAGCGCGCCACCATCACCAACATGGGCACCGAGCTGGGCGCGACCACCTCCATATTCCCCTCCGACGACATCACCCGGGATTTCCTGGTGGCCGAGGGCCGCGGCGCGGACTGGGTGGAGCTGTCCAGCGACCCGGACGCCGAATACGACCGCGTGATCGACATCGACCTGTCGGCGCTGGAGCCGCTGGTGGCCTGTCCCCACAGCCCGGACAACGTGAAGAAGGTGTCCGAGCTGAAGGGCGTGAAGGTGGACCAGGTCTGCATCGGCAGCTGCACCAACTCCAGCCTGATGGACATGCTGAAGGTGGCCGCGCTGCTGAAGGGCAGGACCATCGATCCGTCGGTCAGCCTGTCCATCTCCCCCGGCAGCAAGCAGGTGCTGGCCATGCTGGCCGAATCCGGCGCGCTGAACGACATCATCGCCTCCGGCGCGCGGGTGCTGGAGTGCGCCTGCGGGCCCTGCATCGGCATGGGCTTCTCTCCCAACAGCGCGGGCATATCGCTGCGCACCTTCAACCGCAACTTCCTGGGCCGCAGCGGCACCGCCGACGCAGGCGTGCACCTGGTCTCCCCCGAGACCGCCGTGGCCGCCGCGCTGACGGGCTACGTCACCGACCCGCGGCAGCTGGGCGAGATGCCGGAGATCAAAATGCCCGAGAAGTTCCGCATCGACGACAGCGCCATCCTGCTGCCCGCCGACCCTGAGGAGGCCAGGGGGCTGAAGATCCTGCGCGGGCCGAACATCAAGCCCTTCCCGGAGAGCCGCCCGGTGGGCGACGCCATCGAGGCGCAGCTGACGCTGAAGGTGGGCGACAACATCACCACGGACCACATCATGCCCGCAGGCGCGAAGATACTGCCCTACCGCAGCAACATCCCCCACCTGTCCCAGTATTGCTTCGGCGTGTGCGACGCCAGCTTCCCAGAGCGGGCCAAGGCCGCCGGACAGTCCATCGTGGTGGGTGGCGACAACTACGGCCAGGGCTCGTCCCGCGAGCACGCCGCGCTGGTGCCGCTGTACCTGGGCGTGCGGGCCGTGATCGCCAAGTCCTTCGCCCGCATCCACGTGGCGAACCTGATCAACGCCGGCATACTGCCGCTGACCTTCAAGGACCCCGCAGACTACGACGCCCTCAGCCAGGGCGACGCGCTGGCCCTGAGGAACATCCACGCGGGCATGGACGCGGGCGAGATCACGCTGGAGGATGTCACCACCGGCAAGACGTGCGCGCTGACCTGCGCCTTCACCCAGCGCCAGAAGGACATGCTCAAGGCCGGAGGGCTGCTGGCGTATACCGCTTCGGCCTGATGCCATCAGGCCGAAGCGGAGTGAACTCCACACTCCACTCTCCACACTCCACACTGAAAAAAGCTTGATACTCAGGAGGATAAGCCTATGAATGAATACGTCAACAACGCCGTGGAGCACTTCCGTGCGCTCATTGAGGAGCAGCTCGCCCGGGTGGAGCGGATGCGCGACGCCGCGGCGCCGAAGGACTTCACCGCCCTGCCGGTGGTCACCGTGGGCATCATCGACGGCGACGGCATCGGCCCGATCATCTCCAAACAGACCACGCGGGTGCTGGAGGCGCTGCTGAAGGACGAGATCGCCGCGGGCAGCATCGTGCTGAAGCCCATCAAGGGGCTGACCATCGAAAACCGCCTGGCCAAGGGCGAGGCGGTGCCGAAGGACGTGCTGGCCGAGGTCAAGACCTGCGACGTGCTGCTGAAGGGTCCCACCGAGACCCCCAAGGGCGGCAAGATGGAGAGCGCCAACGTCACGCTGCGCCGGGAGCTGGACCTGTACGCCAACGTGCGCCCGGTGTCCGTGCCCAGTGAGGGCATCGACTGGATCTTCTACCGCGAGAACACCGAGGGCGAATACGTGCTGGGCAGCCGCGGCGTGGAGATCCCCGGCGAGCTGTGCATGGACTTCAAGGTCACCACGCTGCCGGGCACGAAGCGCATCGCCCGGGCGGCCTTTGAGTTCGCGAAGCAGAACGGCAAGACCAACGTGGCCATCGTCACCAAGGCCAACATCATGAAGAAGACCGACGGCATATTCTCCGAGCTGTGCCACGAGGTTGCCGCCGACTATCCCGGCATCGAGGCCGAGGACTGGTACATCGACATCATGACCGCCAAGCTGGTGGACCCCCGGGTGCGCAGCCGCTTCCAGGTGTTCGTGCTGCCGAACCTCTACGGCGACATCATCACCGACGAGGCCGCGCAGCTCCAGGGCGGCGTGGGCACCGCGGGCAGCGCCAACATCGGCGACCAGTACGCCATGTTCGAGGCCATCCACGGCTCCGCGCCCCGCATGATCGAGACGGGCCGCGGCGATTACGCCAATCCCTCCAGCCTGCTGCGGGCGGCGTCGATGCTGCTGCGGCACATCGCCCGGGGCGATAAGGCCGACATCCTCGACAACGCGCTGGACAGCGTGCCCCACGACGGCGACACCGCCAAGGGCTTCGCGGACCGGCTGATCGCGAAGATCGAGGGATAAAGCATTCCACAAAAAAGGAGCGCTCGCGCGCTCCTTTTTATTGGTTTCAGCTATTTCCCGTTCAGATCCCGCTTGATCTGCGTGGTGGAGATCTCCGGCGTGCGGGGCAGGTAGACCACCTCCACGCCCTCCTCCTTCAGGAAATCGAATTTTCCCGTCCAGTCGTCCCCCATCACGAAGGTGTCCACGCGGTACAGGTGCATGTCGTCCCGCTTCTGCTCCCAGTTCTCCTCGGGGATCACCAGGTCCACATAGCGTATCGATTCCAGCAGCAGCCTGCGCTCCTCATAGGAAAAATAGCACTTCTTGTGCTTTTGCAGGTTGTTGAAATCGTCGGTGGAAAGCGCCACGATCAGATAGTCCCCCAGCGCCTTCGCCCGGCGCAGCAGGTTGATGTGGCCGTAGTGCAGCAAATCGAAGGTGCCGTAGGTGATGACGCGCTTCATGCTGAAACCTCCGTGTATTGACAGAATCGTGCTTGCGCGGCGCGGGCGGGCGGGGTATACTGGGCCCATACCGCGTAACGGAAAGCGAGGGAACATCATGGAAATGCTGCGAAAGGCGATCGAAAGGTATGCGCCCTGCGACGCGCAGGAGGCGCAGGACCGGCAAATGCTGCTGTACGCCATCGACCGGCTGGATTCGCCCCTGACCCGGGACAATCCCTTTGCCCACTTCACCGCCTCGTCCTGGATCGTGAACCAGGACCGCACCCGGGCGCTGATGGCGTGGCACAACATATACCGCACCTGGGCCTGGACCGGCGGCCACGCGGACGGCGAGGCCGACCTGCTGGCCGTGGCGCTGCGGGAGGCCCGGGAGGAGACCGGCATCGCCCATATCGAGCCGGTGCGCCCGGAGATCTACTCCATCGAGGTGTTGCCGGTGAACGCCCACGTGAAGCGCGGGCAATTCGTGTCGGCCCATCTGCACCTGAACGTCACCTATCTGCTGACCGCCGACGACGGCCAGTCGATCCACAGCAAGGCCGACGAGAACAGCGCCGTGGCCTGGCTGCCCCTGGAGGAGGCCGCCGACAACCGGGACGAGCCCTTCATGGCGGTGATCTACAGGAAGCTGAACGGGAAGCTCACAGGGCTTTGACGGGCGGATATCACTCCGCGGGGATCGCTTCCTTCGCCCGGGGCGACAGATCCATGAACCAGGTGAACTCGCCCTTCCAGCCCAGCTTCACCGTGCCCAGAGAGCCGTTGCGCTGCTTGGCGATGATCAGCTCCGCGATGTTCTTCTCCGGTGTCTCCGGGTCGTAGTAATCCTCGCGGTGGATGAACATGACCACGTCGGCGTCCTGCTCGATGGCGCCGGATTCGCGGATGTCCGAGAGCATCGGCCTGTGGTTCGCGCGGCCCGTGGGGGCGCGGGAGAGCTGCTGCAGCGCGATGACGGGCACGCCCAGCTCCAGCGCCAGGCCCTTCAGCGTGCGGGAGATCTGGGAGACCTCCTCCTGGCGGCTGCCGGTCTTGCCCGTGGCGGACATCAGCGACAGATAGTCGATCATGATCACGTCCAGCCCGTGCTCCAGCTGGAGCCTGCGGGCCTTGGAGCGCACCTCCGGCACGGTGATGCCCGGGGTACAGTCCACGTAGATGGAGGCCGGGCCGATGCTCACCAGCGCGTCCGCCAGCTTGCCCCACTCGTCGTCGTCGATGGCCCCGCGGCGCACCTTCTGCATGTCCACGCGGGCCTCGGTGCACAGCATGCGCATGGCCAGCTGCTCCGCGGGCATCTCCAGCGAGAACACCGCGGCCTTCTTACCCGCGCGGATGGCGGCGTTTTCCACGAAATTCATGCCGATGCTGGTCTTGCCCATGGCGGGACGCCCGGCCACCAGCACCAGCTCGCCCGGGTGCAGGCCCGTGAGCATGTCGTCCAGCTCGGTGTAGCCGGTGGGCACGCCTTCGATCCTGCCGTGGTTCTTCACCAGCTGCTCGATCTTTTCAAAGGTGCTGATGAGCACGGGCTGTATGGGCTGCAGCTCCTCGCCGCCCTTGCGCATGGTGATGTCGTAGATGGCCTTTTCCGCGTCCTCCAGGATCTCCTGGTTCTCCTTTTGGCCGGCGTAGCTCTCCTGCAATATGCGGTCCGCGGCGGCGATCAGGCGGCGCAGCGTGGCCTTTTCGTCCACGATGCGGATGTAGGCCTGTATGTTCGCGGCGGAAGGCACGCCCTGGCTCAGCTCGATCAGGTAGGCCGCGCCGCCGATGGCGTCCAGCCTGCCCCGCCGGGTCAGCTCCTCGTCCAGCGTGACCAGGTCGATGGGACGCGATTCGGCCGCCATGGTCACCATGGCGGCGAATATCTCCCGGTTGGCCGGGTCATAGAAATCGTCCGGGCGCAGGCTCTCGATGCCGATCTGCGCCGCCTGGCGGGACCGGAGCATCGCGCCCAACACGCTGCGCTCCGATTCCGGATGGTTCGGCGGCGTGCGCGCCAGCTCCGGCTGCGGTATGTACTGTTCCATGATCGTTCCTCTTCTGTACGGGGATTCCTGTCGGACGGGGACCTCTTCCGTCAGCGGCTGCTGCCTCGGTTTCAGGCGGTAAAAGACCTCTTCCGTCTCGGCTTCGCCGATCCACCTTCCCCATAGGGGAAGGCTTTTGGGGATTCCATGCATCCCGACTAATGCCTACTGCCTAATGCCTAATGCCTCATTCCCCTAATCCCTGATGCCTAATGCCTAATGCCTCATTCCCCTAATGCCTCATTCCCTAATGCCTGATGCCTAATGCCTATTGCCTCATTTCCCCGCGATCTTCACGTTCACGATCATGCGGGTGGAGATGCCGGGATACAGCTTCAGCGTCACGAAGGACTGGCCGGCGGCCTTGATGGGCTCCTCCTGCTCCAGCTTGCGCTTGTCCACCTCGATGCCGTGCTGGGCCTTGAGGGCGGTGGCGATCTGGTCGTTGGTCACGGAGCCGTACAGCTTGCCGTTCTCGCCGCCCTTGACCTCCAGCTGGATGACCTTGCCCTTGAGCTCCCGGGCCTTCTGCTCGGCGGTCTGCTTGCGCACCTCCTCGCGGTGCCTGTCCGCGCCGCGGGCCTTCTCCAGGGAATTCAGCGCCTCGGCGGTGGCCTCCTTCGCCATCTTCCGGGGCAGCAGATAATTGCGGGCGTAGCCGTCGGAGATCTCCAGGATCTGGTCCTTCTTGCCCGTGCCCTTGATGTCCTGTAGCAGGATAACCTTCATAGCGATTGCCTCCTATTCGTCAGGATCGTCCCGATCCGATTGGTCGTCTTGCCTGCGCTGGATCCACTGCCGTATCGCGCCGCGGGAGCCGAACAGCGCCGACGCCGCGCCCACGTAGGCCAGCAGCGAGCCCAGCCCGCGCATCAGCAGCCCCGCCACGGCCAGCAGCCCGATCAGCACCTTGCGCCGGGTCAGGCTGCGCCCCGAGCGGAACATCCGCCGGTCCAGCGCCGCCAGCGCCTGTATGGCGAAGGCCGCCCCGGCCAGCTGGCAGATGGTGAGATACACCGTGGTCCCGGCGCTGTAGCTGCTGTAGGCCAGCAGCATGCCCGCCAGCCACAGCCCCGCCGCGCCCAGCGCGATCTGCCCCGGCATGAACCACTGGCTCATGCCCACGAAGCTCTCGTTGGTGGCGCGGCCCTGGCGGGCCATGGTCCAGTTGCCCCAGAGCACCGACAGCACGCCGGAGAGCAGCGCCCCGGACAGCAGCGTGCCCGGCAGCGTCTGGGCGTAGGTCTGCTGCATCAGGTCCAGTATGCCGGTCAGCTCCGCCCGGAACATCTGCACCGTGAAGGCAGGCATGCCCGTCGCGCCGCCGATGGCCAGCGCCGAATTGGCCCACTCCACCAGCGGCATCAGCGCGGCGTCCGGCATGCGGTCGTACTCCGCGCGCAGTATGTTGACGAACTGCGCCACCATGCCGCCGCCGAAGCTGGCATAGGCAATCAGCATTGCCGCCACCAGTCCCGCGCCAAAGGCCAGTATGCCGCCGCGCAGCTGCTCGAAGAAGGGCCGCTTCGCCGCGACGCCCCGCATCACGTACAGCGCGGGCAGCACCGCCGCCACGGCCAGCATCAGCATCACGCTCGGCCCCAGGAAGTACGCGGTGGAGCCGAGCCCCGCCGCCAGCAGCGCCCCGGCGGGGATCCAGCCGGACCAGGCCTTCATGTGCACGGCCAGTATGCCGCCCAGCATCAGCACCGGCACCAGCATCGATATTTGCAGCACCCCGATGATGGGCAGCAGCGCGCCGACGACGATGCCCAGCACCGCGCCGCCCGCGATCCTGCCCGCCGGAACGGGAACAAACGGTTTGGAATCCAAGATCATGCCTCCGAATATAATAATACAGTATATATTATAGCACGATTTCCGGCGCATCGCAACCACAGAATCACAATTGGACCCCTCCCGCCCGCAAATGGCGGTCGCGGGCCGAAGCCCGACGCGGAGCCGCCGCGCAAACTTGCAAAATCCGCCCATCCATGCTAGAATAATCGAAGGGATTACATGCAGAAGGAGGCGCGTATCCGTGGGCCACACCGACGACGCCTACGCGGCGATGCTGTTGACCATGGCGCTCTCGCCGAACAAGGAGGAATACGCCCGGCCCCTGAGCACCCAGGAGTTCCGGCGCTTCGAGGCCGCCGCCCGGGCGTCCCGATTCCGCGGCATCGGCAAGCTGCTGGACGTGGACATCAGCGGGCTGATGATCTACCTGGGGATCAGCGAGGCGGAGGCCTATCGCGCCTTCACGCTGATGCACCGGGGCGTGCAGCTGAGCTACGCGCTGGAGGACTTCGCGAGCCGGGGCATCGACGCCGTCACCCGCTACGACGAGGAATACCCCCGGCGGCTGGAGCGCAAGCTGAAGGACGCCGCGCCGCCCTTCCTGTATCGCTGCGGCAACGCGGAGATACTGAACGGCCCCGCCATCGCCATCGCCGGCATCAGCGGCGTGCGCACCACGCCGGAGGCGCGGCAGATCATCGCCACGCTGGTGGACGGCGCGGCGCGGCTGGGCTACGCCGTCATCACCGGCGGTGAACCGGGCGTGGCGCGGCTGGCGGCCTCGCTGGTGGTCGAGCGGGGCGGCAGCCTGGTGGACATACTGGGCGGCGGCATGGGCGAGCACCTGGAGGGCGAAACCATCGCGCAGCTCGTGGGCGAGGGGCGCGCGGCGGTGCTGTCGCCGGAGCACCCCGAGGCCCCGTTCACCGTCAGCCACGCCATCGCCCGGAACAAGCTGCTGTTCGCCATGGCCGACGCCGCCTTCATATTCAACACCGACGGGCGGCGGGGCGAGAGCGACGCGCTGCAGAACCGCACCTGCGACTGGATCTACGCCTGGACGGGCTACCCCGGGAACCAGCCGCTGATCGCCAAGGGGGCCGTGCCCTTCAACGGGCTGACCGCCGCGGAGCTGGACGACATGAGCCGCCATTGGAGCAGCTCCAGGGCCCAGCAATTGAACATATTTGACATGCTGTGACAGGAAGCGGCGAGGGCCATGGGCCTTCGCCGCTTCCTGTCACAGCACGAGCTCCATCCGCTTCAGCTCCCTGCGCAGCTGCTCCCGCTTCTCGCCGTCCAGCGGGCAGAGGGGCAGGCGCAGCGTGTCCTCGATCCGGCCCAGCATCGCCAGCGCGGCCTTCACCGGGATGGGATTGACCTCGTCGAACAGCCGCCGGATCAGCGGCAGGTATTTCACCTGTGCCTCCCGGCAGCGCTTCATGTCGCCGTTCAGCGCGCTCATGGCCATGTCGTGCATCGCCCCGGGGATGATGTTCGCCGCCACGGAGATCACGCCCCGCGCCCCCAGCGCCATGGCGGGCGGCACCTGGTCGTCGTTGCCGCAGTACACCGCCACGCCGTCGCCGCAGGTCCGGGCCAGGTCCGTCATCTGGCGAAGGCTCCCGGAGGCCTCCTTCACGGCGCAAAGGTTCGGGTGCTTCGCCAGCTCCGCCACGGTGTCCGCGTCCAGGTTCACGCCGGTGCGCCCCGGCACGTTGTACATGATGATCGGTATGTCCACCGCGTCGGCCACGGCGTTGTAATGGCCGATCAGCCCGGCGCGGCTGGCCCTGTTGTAGTAGGGCGTCACCACCAGCAGCGCGTCCGCGCCCAGCCGCTGGGCCTGCTCCGACTGGGCGACGGCCCGCCGGGTGTCGTTGCTGCCCGTGCCCACGATCAGCGGCGCCCGATGGGCGCAGCGGGCCGCGGCGCACTCTATGATCGCCGGGCGCTCGCTGCCTGAGATCGTGGAGGGCTCCCCCGTGGTCCCCAGCACCACCAGCGCGTCCGCGCCGCTGTCCAGCTGCCAGTCGATCAGCGCCTCCAGCGCGTCGAAGTCGATGCGGTTCCCCTTGAACGGCGTCACCAGCGCCGTCCCACAGCCGTAAAACAGGTTTCCGTGCATGTGCCTGCCTCCCTTCCCACGCTCCATCGTATGCGCATGAAACCCCCGATTTGCTTCGCAAATCGGGGGTTTCATGCAACGGGAAGGTCAGTCCGAGGGGTTGATGTCCACGCCGGGATAGCGCATCAGCAGCTCCGTCTGCTTGAAGCCCACCTTCTCCATCAGCTTCAGCACGTGGGGGATGCGGGCGCGGACGTTGGCCTGGGCGCAGAACAGCCGGGCGCGCTCGAATTCCTCGCAGGCCAGGCCCAGCATGCAGGTGCCCACGCCCATGCGCCGCCAGCGCTTGCTGGTCTGTATGTAGCCGATGATGCCGGCGTAGCTCTCCCGCCAGATCAGTATCTCCCCCGCCATGCCCGTGGGGGAAACGGTGAGTATGCGGGTGAAGCCCTCCCGGTCGATGTAGCTGTGCAGCCAGTCGAAGTCGTGGTCGGTGTTGTACAGCTCGTTGTAGCGCTCCAGGAAGAACTTCTGCTCCATCGGGTCGCTGAGGTCGTCCTTCACCACCACGCACCCGGCGGGCAGCCGGTAGTCGTATTCAAAGGGCAGCCGCAGCTCCAGCTGCACCAGCCCGTCATTGTCCTTGAAGCCCATGGGGGCCAGCGCCTCCAGCATCTCGGCGTCGTCCGGGTCGCAGCGGGTGTACAGGCGGCAGAACTTGCCGGAGGAATTGCAGATCTCCCGGCCCCGGGCCACCGCCGCGCCCAGCAGCGCGTCGGGGATCGGGCTGCCCTCCAGCTGCAATCGCACCTGCAGGGGCCGCGCGGGATACAGCGCCGGGTTGTCGTCGCAGAATATCGTGCACGCGCCCAGTCGGCTGCCCGTGCGCTCGTCCACGGCGATGAAGGTGTTCTCCACCGGCTGGCCGTCGATGGGTTCTCTGGAATGTCGAAGCATCATGGGTTTGTACCTCTTGTCGATCGGCGCGTCAGCGCTCGGGGTCGTAGGTCTTGGGCGGGCGATGGTCCACGATGTCGATCTTGCGCAGGATCTGCCCGGTGATGTCGACGCCCAGCGCCCGCATCAGCTGCAGGCCGTACATCATCACATCGGCGTATTCCTCGGCGATCATCGCCAGTCGCTCCGGGTCCCGGCCCGCCAGCAGGGCGTCCACGTCCTCCGGGTTCAGCCACTGGAAGTGCTCCAGCAGCTCGCTCATCTCCACGGTCATGGCCATGGCCACGTGCTGGGGATTCTGCACCCCGTCCACGCCCCAGCCCTTGCGCAGGCACAGTTGGTGCACCTGCTCCTTCAGCTCGCTCAGCGTGGTGTTGCCGTCGTTCATCGTCGAAACCGGTCTTTCGTTCATACATATCACCTATGTTAGTTTAGTGCTTTCCCGCGAACTTGTCAAGAAAAATCAGTCGCCCTCCATCGCCCGGCGCAGCTTTTCCAGCGCCTTTTTCTCGATGCGGGAGACGTAGCTGCGGGAGATGCCCAGCGCCGCGGCCACCCGGTGCTGGGGCCAGGGCTCGCCGTCCGCCAGCCCGTAGCGCAGCCGCACCACCCGGGCCTCCCTGTCGTCCAGCGCGCTGTCCAGCAGCGCCAGCGCCCGCCGGGACTCTATGGCCGTCTCCGCCGCCTCGGGCACGATGTCCGGCTCGGTGCCCAGCAGCTCGCTCAGCTGGATCTCGTTGCCGTCCTTGTCCCGGCCCAGGCTCTCCCCCATCGGCACGAGGCAGCGGTTCTTCTTGTCCGCGCGGAACAGCATCCGCATCTCGTTCTCGATGCAGCGGGCGGCGTAGGCGGTGAGCCGCCCCGCCTCGGGCCGGAAGGTCTGCACCGCCTTGATCAGGCCCAGCGAGCCCACCGAGATCAGGTCGTCCTGGTCCACGCCGGGCCGGACGTACTTCTTGGCGATGTGGGCCACCAGCCGCAGGTTGTGCTCCACCAGCTTCGCGGCGGCCTCGCCGTCCCCCGCCAGCATCCCTTCCACCAGCGCCTGCTCCTCCCCCGCCTCCAGCGGCTTCGGAAAGGACGTCCGGGCGGAGAGGTGCAGCAGCATCAGCCAGCCGTTCTGCGCAAGCCACAACAGCATTTCGGGCAAAAACATAGGGCTTTCCTCCTCTTTCGCAGGAAGTCTGCCCTACATTCTATTCGGTTTTGTCGAATTATTGCGCGCCCTGCAGCGCCTGCTGGCGGTCGTACTCCTCCCACAGCGGGCGATAGCGGGTCACGTTGGCCTCGTGCTCCTCCTTGGTGACGGAGAAGGCCAGGTTGCCGGAGGTGGGCTCCATGGCGCAGAAGTAGAGATAGCCCTGCTCGATGTAGCTCAAATCCGGGGCCTGTGCCGCCTCCAGCGCGGCCACGGAGGGATTGCAGATGGGGCCGACGGGCAGCCCGGGCACGTAGTAGGTGTTGTAGTTGTTGATCTGGGCGGTGTCCTCCTCCGTCAGGGCCAGCTTGTGCTCGCCGCTGAGGTAGGTGGCCGTCGGGTCGCTCTCCAGCTTCATGCCCAGGTTCAGGCGGTTGTGGAACACGGCGGACACCCGCGCGTAGTCCTCCCTGTTGGCGGCCTCCTTTTCGATCATCGAGGCCAGGATCACCGTCTGGTCCATGGACAGGTGGCTGTCGTAGGTCTCCACCTCGTGGAACGCACCCTCCTCGTCGGTGTAATACTGGGTGCGGTCCGCGTAGAACACGCTGTCGATCACCTTGTTGTGCTGGTTCAGCAGCGTGCGGATGATGCTCTCGGCGGAGGCCGAGGTGAAGATGCGGTAGGTGTCCGGGGCCAGGTAGCCCTCCAGGGCGTACTTCCGGCCCGGCAGCGTGCCGGAGTTCTGGGCGTCGCGCAGCGCGTAGGAGCTGCCCACGAAGCGGTCCACGTCGTTGCACAGCCGCAGGAATTCGCCGGTGTTCTCCAGCGCGCCGATGCTGACCAGGTAGTTGGCGATGTCCTCGCAGGTCCAGCCCGGCACGATGGTGATCACGCGCTCGTTGGTCTGGCTGCCGGAGGTCAGCTCGTCGATGATCTGGTCCACGCTCATGCCCGGGGACAGCTTGAACACGCCGTAGCTCAAGGCGTTGGTCAGCCCCTTGAACTGCACCATGTACTTGAACACGCGCCGGTCCCGCAGCAGCTTTTCGTCCTGGAGCCGCTGGCCGATCTGGCTGACGGTCTCGCCCTTGTCGATCTGGAAGGTGACCACCTCGACGCTCTCGGCCTGCACCGGCGCGAAGAACGCGCCGTATACCCGGTCGTAGCCGATGGAAACCACGCCGATGACCATCAGCGCGCTGCACAGGAAGATCAGCGCCGGCCTGAGCAGCTTCCACAGCCAGGCATACCAGTACAGGCCGTACTCGCGGTCCTCGTGGAGGGCGCGGATGCTGTATTTCTCCGACTGGAAGATGGGCTTGCGCCTGGGGGCGCGCCGCTTTCGTTTTTGTGCCATTGATGCCTCCGATAGAGTTTAACCCTGGGCGAGCATATCCAGGTCGACGCCCGCCACGTCCGCCAATATCTTGAAGATATCGGACAGCATGCGCTGGAACCGGAATTCCGCCATCAGGTAGGCGCTGACATCCGGGTTGAATTGCAGCAGCGCGCCGATCTGCTGCAGGCGCTGGAAATCCTCCTCGGGCATGTTCTCGCCCGCGGCCAGCTTCGCCTGCATCCTGAATTGCAGCTTCTTGTATTCGTCCAGCAGCGCCTTGTTGGTGCCGTCGTCATAGGCGATCTCCTTCAGGCGCGTGTATTCCCGGTATTCCTCGCTCTCCTTCAGGGCGCGGGCCAGGGCATGGGCTTGATCGTAGGGGTTCATGGTGCCTCCGTGATATTGGACGTAATGCTTCGGGGGAAGGTTGCCGTAATATCAAACGGGAAATGGCAAATGGGAAATGGATCGAGTCTTTCCCGGCACTTTCCAATTTCCAATTTGACGTTAAATCTCCACGATGATCGGCAGTATCATCGGGTTGCGCTTGATGGTGTCGTAGATGTAGCGCTGCACGGATTCGCGCACGTCGTTCTTCAGCCGGTTCCAGTCGGTGGAATCGATGGGGCCGAAGGCATCGATGGCCCGCATGGCCGCCGCCCGCGCGCCCTCTACCAGCTCGTCGGACTCCCGCACGTACACGAAGCCGCGGCTGATGATGTCCGGGCCGGACACCACGGTGCCCAGCTCGTGATCCAGGCCCATCACCACGATCAGCAGGCCGTCCTCGGACAAGTGCTTGCGGTCCCGCAGCACCACCGCGCCCACGTCGCCGATGCCCAGGCCGTCGATCAGCACGGAGCCGCTGGGCACCACGCCGGTGACGTCGATGGAATCGGGGCCCAGCTCGATCACGTCGCCGATCTCAACCATCAGCACGTTGTCGTCGCTCATGCCCAGGGACTTGGCCAGGTTGGCGTGGTGATACAGGTGCCGGTATTCGCCGTGCACCGGTATGAAGAACTTCGGCTTGATCAGCGAGTGCATCAGCTTCAATTCTTCCTGCCGGGCGTGGCCGGAGACGTGCACCTCGGCGAGGGATTCGTAGATCACGTTCGCGCCGATGCGGATCAGCTGGTTGATGACCCGGGAGACGGATTTCTCGTTGCCGGGGATGGGGGTCGCGGAGATGATGACCATGTCGCTCTCCCGGATCTCCAGCTTGCGGTGCTCGGCAAAGGCCATGCGGGACAGGCCGCTCATGGGCTCGCCCTGGCTGCCGGTGGTGACCACGGCCACCTGCTCGTCGGGATAGCGGTCGATCTCCTCGGCGGGCACCAGCGTGCCCTCGGGGATCTTCAGATAGCCCAGCTGCATGGCGACCTTGGACACGTTCACCATGCTGCGGCCCATCAGGCACACCTTGCGGTGGAAGCGCACGCAGGAATCCACCACCGCCTGTATGCGGTGCACGTTGCTGGCGAACATGGCGATGATGACCCGGCCCGTGGCCTTCTGGAACAGCTCGTTGAAGGTGGCGGCCACCTTCTTTTCGGACATGGTGTAGCCCGGGCGCTCGGCGTTGGTGGAATCGCACAGCAGCGCCAGCACGCCCTCCTGCCCCAGCTCGGCCAGCCGGCCTAGGTTGATGGGCGCGCCGTCCAGCGGGGTGTAGTCCACCTTGAAGTCGCCGGTGTGCACGATGGTGCCCACGGGCGTGCGCACCGCCAGCGCGCAGGCCCCGGCGATGGAATGGTTCACGTGGATGAACTCCACCGAGAAGCAGCCCGCCTGGATCACGTCGCCCTCGGTGACCACGTTCAGCGGGGCGATCCCCTGCAGGCGATGCTCCTTCAGCTTGTGCTCGCACAGCGCCAGGGTCAGCTTCGTGCCGTAGACCGGCGCGGGCAGATTGCGCAGCACATAGGGCACCGCGCCGATGTGGTCCTCGTGGCCGTGGGTGATGAAATAGCCGCGGATCTTTTCCCGGTTGTGCTCCAGGTAGCTGGTATCGGGGATCACCAGGTCCACGCCGGGCATGTCCTCCCGGGGGAATATGCTCCCCAGATCGATCACGATGATGTCGTTTTGATATTCGAGCACCGTCAGGTTTTTGCCGATCTCGCCCAGGCCGCCCAGCGGTATGATTTTAAGCCTTGTCTCTTTATTTTTTCTGGACAAAACACAGCCTCCTTTTCTGAAATATGATGATATATTATACGCCCGGACGCTTCACCGGACGCACGCTTCGTATAATCCGCCGCGAAGGTTTTCCCGCCCTTCGCACAGCATACCAATATAAGTATAGCACAATTTCCGATAAAATCACAGCCGGAGCCATGTTTTTATCGGAAATTGTGCGTAAAGTCAATGATGGTTGGTATCCCGCGGGGCGATCGAACGCAGTCGTTCGGTCACCGCGCCCGGTCGATCATCGCCTTCAGGGCCTCCTTGCCCTGCACGCCCACGACCTTGTCCACGGCCCTGCCGTCCTTGAACAGGAACAGGGTCGGGATGGCCTGAATGCCCAGGCCCATGGCCACGTCGGGATTCTCGTCCACGTTCACCTTCGCGAAGGTCACGCCCTCGGTCTCGGCGGCCAGCTCCTCCACGATGGGGGCGATCATGCGGCACGGGCCGCACCAGGTGGCCCAGAAGTCCACCAGCGCCAGGTGATTCTTGCTCAGGTTCTCAAACTTCATGTCCTCGGAAGTGTAGGTTTTAACCTCTGCCATGATGAAATCTCCTTTTTACATAATGATGATCAGTCCAACAGCCTGTTCAGTATCCTTAAAAGCGTCCCCTTCGCCCCGGGGCCGGCCGTGGCGCCGACGCAGGACGGGCAGCCGTCCTGGCAGGGGCACGCCAGCAGCATCTCCCGGGCGCGGGCGAACAGCTCCCGATCCATCTCGTACACCCGGTCCGACAGGCCGATGCCCCCGGGCACGGAATCGTAGAGGTAGATCGTCGGGCAGCCGGTGAAGGTGTCCTTCACGTGGTAGACCACGCTGATGTCCTGGGGCGCGCACATCAGGTACATCGGCGCGATGTGGCGCAGCAGGTGGGACAGCCCGATCAGCGCGTTTTTCAGCGGCTCCCGCTCGTATTCCGCCTCCAGGCTGTCCGGCAGCGTCCACCAGGCGGCGGTGGTCTGCATCTCCAGCTCCGGCAGCGTCACCGGGCCCCAGCCCAGGTTCTCGTGGGTGTCGAACTTGATCTTCTTGAACACCGTGACGATGGAGGAGGTCAGCACCTCGCCCCGCGCGCGGCCCAGCGGCCCGGCATCCTCCCGCTCGAACTCGTCCAGCACCTTCAGGCTGGTGGTCAGGTCGGCGTCGGTGTAATAGCCCACGTCCACCCGGCGGATGTAGGCCTTCTTGTCGTCGAAATCCAGCTCCTCCACCTGGTACTGGGTGCCCTCGTGCATGTAGATGGCGTACTGGTGCAGCAGCATCGGCACGGTGAAGCGGTCCATCTCGCCGATGACCCGGTGCTTCTTCGGGTCGGTGATGTCGATGATCAGGAAGTTCTGGTCGCTGGCGGAGCGCAGGTTGATGCCCGCCTGGGGAAACTCCTCCGCCATCCAGTAGTATTTCCCCGCCACCTGCCGCAGTATGTTCTCATCCCGCAGGTAGCCCAGCAGCTCCGGCGTATCGGCGACGTTGTCGAACTGCTCGCCCTCCTCGAAGGGCAGCTCGTAGGCGGCGCACTTGACGTGGTTGAGCAGTATATACAGATTGTCGGGGTTGATCAGCGCCTGCTCCGGCGACTGCCGGAAGAAATACTCCGGGTGCTGTATGATGTACTGGTCCAGCGGGCTGGAGGACGCCACCACGATCAGCAGCGAAACGCTGCCCCGCCGCCCGGCGCGCCCGGCCTGCTGCCAGGTGGAGGCGATGGTGCCGGGATAGCCGCACAGCACGCAGGCGTCCAGCTGGCCGATGTCGATGCCCAGCTCCAGCGCGTTGGTGGACACCACCGAGGTGATGTTCCCGGCCCGCAGCTCCCGCTCGATCTCCCGCCGCTGGGTGGGCAGATAGCCGCCCCGATAGCCCCGCACGCGGCCCGCGTTGCCCAGCGGATCGCGCACCATGTCCTTGAGGTAGCGCACCAGCACCTCCACCGTCAGCCGGGACCGGGCGAACACGATGTGCTGCACGCCCGCCCGCAGCAGCGAGGCGGCGATCCTGCGGGTCTCCGGGATGCTGCCCGCGCGGATGCCCAGCTGGGCGTTCACCACGGGCGGGTTGTAGAACACCACGTGGCGCTCCCCCGCCGGGGCGCCGTTCTCGTCGATCAGCAGCATCTCCCGGCCGGTCATGGTCTCGGCCAGCTCCTTCGGGTTCTTGATCGTGGCGGAGCAGCAGATGAACGTGGGGTGCGCGCCGTAGAATTCGCAGATGCGCTTCAGCCGCCGCAGCACGTTGGCCAGGTTCGAGCCGAACACGCCGCGATAGGCGTGGATCTCGTCGATCACCACATAGCGCAGGTTCTCGAACAGCTTCACCCACTTGGCGTGGTTGGGCAGTATGCCCTGGTGCAGCATGTCCGGGTTGGTGACCACCACGTGGCCTGCCTGCCTGATGGCCGAGCGCGCCGAGGCGGGCGTGTCGCCGTCGTAGGTATAGGCCTTGATGTCCGCGCCGGTGTCCTGGATCATGGCATACAGCTCCGCCACCTGGTCGCTGGAGAGCGCCTTGGTGGGAAACAGGTACAGCGCCCGGGCAGCCTCGTCCTTCAATATGGATTGCAGCACCGGGATGTTGTAGCACATGGTCTTGCCGGAGGCCGTGGGCGTCACGACGACGAAGTCCCGCCCGGACAGCGCGGCCTCGATGGCCTGGCTCTGGTGGATGTAGGGGCGGTCGATGCCCCGCTTCTTCAGGGTATCGACGATCCGCCCGTCCAGCTCCGGCGGGAACGCGCCGTAGCGCGCCTCCCGCGCGGGCATGACCTGCCAGCTGGTGACGTTCGCCATGAAGGTCGGATTGTTCTTCAGCTTTGAGATGTATTCTGCGATGGTCATGTTATCCGTTGATAAGCACCATTTCCGTCCCCTCGACGGCCTCGTTCACGAGGGCCTCGATGTCCAGCTTCTCCTCCACCTTGGGCATGGTCTCCAGCTTGGGTTTGGTGACGGGATGGCGGGGCGTGAACACGGTGCAGCAGTCCTCGTAGGGCAATATGGAGGTCTCGTAGGTGTCGATCTTCTCGGCGATGTCCATGATCTCGGTCTTGTCCAGGCCGATCAGCGGGCGGAACACCGGCATGGTCACCACGGCGTCGGTACAGGTCAGCGCCTCCATGGTCTGGGAGGCCACCTGGCCCAGGCTCTCGCCAGTGATCAGCGCCAGCGCGCCGTACTGCCGGGCGATGCGCTCCGCGATGCGCATCATGAAGCGCCGGGTGATCAGCGTGCCCAGCTCCTCGGGGCACTTTTCGTGGATCTCCAGCTGGCACTTCGTGAACGGCACCAGGTACACCCGCATGCCGCCGGCGTACCAGGCCAGCTTCTTCGCCAGCTGCAGCACCTTGTCCTTGGCCAGCTCGCCGGTGTAGGGCGGCGACTGGAAGTGTATGGCGCACAGCCGCACGCCGCGCTTCATCAGCTGGTAGCCGGCCACCGGGGAATCGATGCCGCCGGAGAGCAGCAGCGCCGCCTTGCCGCCGGTGCCCATGGGCATGCCGCCCACGGCGCGGATCTCCTCGACGCAGATATAGGCGTTGTCACGGATCTCCACCATCAGCCGGTGCTGGGGCTTGTGCACGTCCACCTTCAGGTTCGGGTTGGCCTCCAGCACCCGCCCGCCGATCTCGCAGGCGATCTCCATGGAATTCATCGGGAACTTCTTGTCGCTGCGCTTGCCCTGGACCTTGAAGGTGCCGGAATAGGGCTGCATCATCTTCACGCACTCGGCGGCGATGACCTCGAAATCCTTCTCCATCTCCACCGCGGGGCTGACGGAATACACGCCGAACACCTTGCTGACCCGGTCGACGCAGGCCTGCATATCGCTGAATTCGGAGACGTAGATGCGGGAATCGGACAGCCAGACCTTCCCGCCCAGGGGCTTCACGACCCGCTTGATGTTGTCGGTGAGCGCCTTTAAAAAGTGAGGGCGGTTCGCGCCCTTCAAAAATACCTCGCCGTAGCGGACGAGCAATACATCCTGCATGGGGTGTTATCTCCTTTGGTACCGCTTCAGTTGATCGTACAGCGTGCCGATCGTCCGGGCGGCATAATCGATTTCTTCATCCGTGGTGTGGGGGCTGAGGCTGAAGCGCACGGCCCATTCCGCCACGGAGGGCTTGACGCCCATGGCCACCAGCACGCCGCTGACCTTCAGCTTCTTGGACGAGCAGGCCGAGCCTGTGGACACGTATACCCCCGCGCCCTCCAGCGCGTGGAGCATGACCTCGCCCCGCACGCTCGGGAAGCCCAGGTTGACGATGTGCGGCGCGGCGTCCTCCGGCGCGGGGCCGTTGACGATGACCTCCGGCACGGCTTCGCGCACGGCCTCCACCAGCCGAAGCTTCTTCTGCATTAGCTTATCGGGCATGTCCGGCCCCAGGGCCAGCATGTCCGCCGCCGCGGCGCGCAGCCCCGCGATGCCGGGGGTGTTTTCGGTGCCGGAGCGCAGCCCGGACTCCTGTCCCCCGCCGATGTGCTGGGGCTTGAGCCGAACGCCCTTTTTCACCGCCAGCGCGCCGACGCCCTTGGGCCCGTGGATCTTGTGGCTGCTGAGGGTGTACATGTCGGCGTATTTCATGTCGAACGGCACCCGCAGGAAGCCCTGCACGCCGTCCACGTGGATCAGCGCCCGACCGTTCACGGTGTCATGCAGCCGCTTCACGTCAAGCAGCGCGCCGGTCTCGTTGTTCACCTGCATGCAGCTGACCAGCGACGCGCCGTCTGAGAGCGCCCGCTCCAGTTCATCCCAGTTCAGTTGTCCCGCGGCGTCCACGCCGATCACGCGGACATCGTGGCCCTGCTCGGCCAGCGCGTCGAAGGCGGCGCGCACGGAGGGATGCTCCACCGCGCTGACGGCCAGGACCTGTTTCCCGCGCATGCGCCCCACCGCGCCCAGCACGGCCAGGTTGTTGGCCTCCGTGCCGCCGGAGGTGAACGTCAATTCGCAGCCCTCGCCGTGGATCGGCGCGAGCAGCGCCTCCCGCGCCTGGCGCAGCAGCCGGAAGGCCTCCACCGCGGGCTTATAGACGGAGGAGGGATTGTGCCACTCCTCCAGAAGGCAGCGTTCCATCGCCGCCACCGCCGCGGCGCAGGGCCGGGTGGTGGCGCTGTTGTCAAGATATGCCTGTGTCATGCCTGTCCCCCGGTCGCCGCGTCAGTTCGCGGCCCTGCCGGGGCCGAGGCTGCTCTGCTTGCCGTCCGCGTCGTACCACACGCCCCGCTGCAGATAGCTCTTGCTGCGGATCATGTCGATCATCTCCTGGTTCAGCTCCAGTATGATGACGTGCTTGAGGCCCTTCTTCTGGAAGTAGAAGAAATACAGGTTGGCCTCCCGGTTCACGAACCAGTTGTGGCGCTTGATGCCGGGCTCGTTCAGGGTCTTGGCGAAGGCCTGGCCCTGGGCGGGGCCGCAGCGGATGACGTCCTTCATCTCCAGGGCGGTCAGATACTTGCGGCGCTTGTTGTTCAGCACGCGGGACACGTCCAGGGTGCCGTTGGTGAAGGTATAGTCATATTCCACGCGGCAGGAGTCGGAGCCGCGCCACAGCAAAAACGCGCCGCCGCCGAAGGCCAGCGTGAGCAGCAGGCTCTGCCAGGAGAACATGATGCCGCCGGACTCCGGGTTCACGCCGACGATGTTTCCCAGCGAGAAGGCCGCGACCAGCGCAAACAGTATGATGAAGAACCAGCACATGAAGTACAGCAGCGTGTACAGGCCCTGCTTGCGTCTGAAGGCAATGATTTCCAGAAAGTCATCCATGTGAAACACCTCCCGGCCCCGCGCCGCGACGCAAAGGCCATATTAAGTCAAAATAGCACAACTATGGATTATATTATAGCATATTTTTCAGGAATGTCGATACTTAAACACAAAATTGACCGACATTTCTTTGCGCTTCGGGGCGGCATGTGCTATAATTGTGGGAACACGAACGATTGTATATTCGGAGGTCTCCGCCTTGAAATGTCCCTATTGCGGCAGCGTTTGCGCCGACGACGCGCTCTACTGCCCCAGCTGCAAGCAGCCCCTGCCCACGGCCCACGCCGTCGGCACGGCGTCCGAAGGGCCCGCCTGTGAAAAGCGCAGCCCCGCCCGCAAGGCGGTGACGGCGCTGGTCGCCGTGGCCTTCGTCATCGGGCTGTGCGTCGGCGTCTACAAGCTGGTGGGCTGGATACAGAATTACCAGCTGACCCGGCTGTACACCCGCGGGGCCTACGCCCCCACGCTGTCCACCGTGCAGATGGACGATCTGCGCCAGGGCCATGCCATGATATTCTTCGGCAAGGACGGCGACCAGATCTACCTGCCGGAGATGGATCGCTCGCTGTCGATCTCCGGGGGCGTCGCCCGCATGGAGGTGGCGGATTCCGACTGGTTCGGGCTGAACGTGGCGGACGTGGAATACGCGGACATCACGCTGTCCCCGATGCTGATCTCCGAGAGCGGCAAAAAGACGGAGCTGCCCCCCTTCAACTTCAAGATCGACGTGCCGGAATCGCCGCTGTCCATCTCCAGCCCCGCCACGGACCGCATCACGGTGGTCACGGGCATCTATCCGCTGGTGCTGAACGTGGTGCCCGGCAGCACCGTGTTCGTCAACGGCGAGGACGTGACCTCCTCCCTGGACCGCAGCGGCCTGCTGTCCACCTATGTGGGCGTGAAGCCCATCGGCGACAACGTCATCACGCTGATCGTGCGCACCCCGAAGCACCGGGAGTGCCGCCGCGAAGTGGTGATCTACCGCCAGCACTACGACATCGAGCTGGAGCTGGACACCACCGTCAGCGACCTGAGCACCGCCCGCACGATGGCGGTCACCGGCACCACCGAGCCCGGCGCGACGATCTCCGTGGACACCGACCACATCGAGGAGAGCCTGACCGTGGATTCCCAGACGGGCCGCTTCTCCTTCATCGCCCGGTTCGCCACCTACGGCAACAACACGGTCCGCTTCCGCGCCAGCAAGGAGGGCAAGGAGGACGCCGTGATCAGCTTCAATGTGAACTACAGGCCCTCCCTGGCGGAGATGCGTGACCGCGCCTGGGCCATGGATTACAAGCAGCTGCGCGTGATGTTCGAGAACTGGCGCTACCAGAGCTTCGCGTGCCGCGGCCAGGTGATCGACAGCTTCACCAACGACGAGGGCGCCAGCTTCATCGTGATGGACGTGGGCACCGACGAGCGCCAGCTGGTGATCCTCGAGAACCAGAGTGCCCTCACCGGCCCCACCCTCGGCAGGCGCTACCTGGCCTACGCCTACGTGGACGGCCAGATGATGTACCAGTCCGAATACTATCCCAAGCTGATCTGCCTGTACCTGGATGTGAGCAGCTCGTAAGGTGAAAACCATCGGCCCCGCGGCAATGCCGCGGGGCCGATTCAGACCGTCGACAACCCCTGTATTCAATGAAGGTTGCAAAGTTTGTCAGTGGTCTGTCCACCCGCATAGCGGGTGTTTTTTTTGTCTCGCTACGCTCGACGGACTAAAGTCCATTAATCAGGCTTCCCCTCTGGGGAAGCTGGCATTTGCGCAGCAAATGACTGAAGAGGTCCCCGTGGTTTGACGTGCGTTTTTATCGTGTCAGAGGCGCAGGCCGGAATGTATGGGGACCTCTTCCGCCCCTTCGGGGCACCTTCCCCATGGGGGAAGGCTTTTGGGGATTCCCCGCATTCTGATCGCGGCAGAGGCGCGGGTCGGAATGTATGGGGACCTCTTCCGCCCCTTCGGGGCACCTCCCATGGGCCTGGCCGGCCCGTCCTCACTGGAAAATGTCCACTGGACATTTTCCCGGGCGTTCGGACCCCCAAAGGGGAAGGCTATGGAGAACGGATTGCCACGTCGGGCCTGCGGCCCTCTTCGCAATGACATGCCAGGAAACAGATTCGAATCTCGATAAATGAGGAGCGGATTGCCACGCAGAAAGCAGCTCCGGATTTCGTCATCAGGAGAACGGATTGCCACGTCGGTCCCTTCGGGACCTCCTCGCAATGACATATATGAAAATAGCATCGAACGATGTCATTGCGAGGAGCCCGCCAGGGTGACGTGGCAATCCGTCCCCCCGCAATCCATTCCAAGGCCAACAGCTTCCGCTTTGCATTTTTTCGTTCGCATATTGAATTGGAAGTTAAGATATGGTATAATTCACTTATCCAATATGGGCGAAAGGCGGTTCTTCAATGAATATCAACATTCGCAGATGCATGATCTCCGACGCGAAGCCGATCTATGAGCTGTGCCGGAGCGAGCTGGGCTATGAATTCCCGGAATCCCAGGTGGAGGCCAATGTGCGCCGCATGATCGGCGAGTCGAACAACCTGCTGCTGGTGGCGGAGCTGCGCGGCGAGGTGGTGGGCTTCATCCACGCCCACAACCATGAGCCGGTGTACGCGCCGCCGATGAAGAGCGTCGTGGCGCTGGCCGTCAATCCCGAGTACCGCAACCACGGTCTGGGCCACCAGCTGGTGCGCGCCGTGGAGGACTGGGCGCGGGAGACCGGCGCGGCGGGCGTGCGCGTCAATTCCAACGTGAACATGAACGAGGCGCTGAGCTTCTACAAGTCCATGGGCTTTGAATACATCAAGTCCCAGTACAACTTCCGGAAGATGCTGAAATAGTGCCGGTCCACAGATGAAGGCGGCGCGCCGGGCGATTTGCCCGGCGCGCCGCCTTGTTGAAATGGATCAGTCGAGGTTGACCTCTATGGATTTGTGCTCGCCCGTCTTCTTGTCGGTCACCGCCGTGGCCGAGCCGATGCGGGTCAGCACGTCGTCCGCCGCGGCCTTGGACTTGGAGTAGCCCCGGACCGTGTCCAGCCCATAGCCCTCCTCCGCGGCGGCCTTCTCGGCCAGCTTGTCCGCGTCCAGGCTGTAGATCGCCAGGGAGTAGGTCAGGTCCGGATTGCCCACCTTGCGGTTGGCGGCCTCGACGATCGTCACCGTGCTCTCCGCCTCCAGCCCGTCGGTCTCGGCGGTCACCCAGTCGTTCATCTCGTTGTTGTAGGCCAGCCGCTCCTGGGCCGAATACTTGGCGCTCAGGGAGGTGGTGTTGTAGCTGTAGATCGCGTAGCCCGACACCGCCGCCGCGCCGATGGCCAGCAGCACCGCCATCAGCAGTATGTTCTTCTTGGTGAAGCGCAGCTTGTCGATGCCGCTGTAGACGTAGCCCAGCTTCTGGGTCGGGGGGATCACCATGCGCAGGAACAGTATCAGCAGCACGGACTCGATGGGAAACATCGCCAGGTTCTTGACGAAGCGCACCAGGTCGAATATGGCGTAGCTCTTGCCCATCACCATCTTGTAGTACAGCCACATCACAGGCGTGTTCAGCACGATGTTCACGAAGAAATCGATGCAGAACCGGGACAGTATCACCCGCTTGGCCGTGACCTCCGCCCGGTACAGGAACAGCGCGAAGCACAGCGAGCCCGCGATCTCGATGAATATGAACGGGAAGAAGTAGACGCCCGTGGGGAACAGTATGCAGCCCAGGGTGTCGGAGATGGCGGCCGCCACGATGGCCACCACCGGGCCGAACACCATCGCGCCGTAGGCGTTGATGAAGAAGGCGATGTTGATCTTCAGATCCGCGGCGATCGGTATGCCCAGGCTCTTCAGCGCCACGCGCAGCGCGATCATCAGCGCGGCAAAGATCAGCACCTTCTGCTTCTTGAATTCTCCCGCCGCCTGCTTCCAGTAGGCCTTGGAGAAGGGATGCGGGTACAGCGTCCTGTTGTTGTCGGTGTACTGTGACATGCAAAAAACCTCCTTTCAGAGCAAACACTTGCTGCATAAGGAGGTTATAGATTTCTCCATATGGTATTCAGCGGGTGCGGGCCCTCAACCGCAGCTTTCGCCTTCGTCCGCCAGACAACTCCCCATTTTGGCGGCACTTAACGAAGAAAGCCCTACTCTGTTGCTCATATTATAGTACACGTTTCGGGAAAACACAATATCCCAGGGGCGGAATTTTCAAATTTCACGCAGTAGCATAGTATGATTGCTTTTGGCCGCGTTTTGTTGTACGATTGTATCAAAAAAGGGAGGCCTGCGCCCATGAACACACTGATCTTCAACGGCTCGCCCCGCCCGGACGGGGACACCGTGGCGCTCATCGGGGCCCTGACCGCAGCCCTTCCGGACCCCGCGGACATGGTGGACTGCTACCGCGCCGACATATCGCCCTGCGTGGACTGCCGCGCCTGCCGGGAGGCATTCCGCTGC
Source organism: uncultured Eubacteriales bacterium (assembly GCA_900317565.1). Classification (GTDB taxonomy): domain Bacteria; phylum Bacillota; class Clostridia; order Christensenellales; family Aristaeellaceae; genus UBA2862. Next base: position 11,702 of record ONHI01000008.1, on the reverse strand, counting down.
GTGATCGACGATGCCATGCAGCAGGTCTACCGGCGCATACGCGCGGCGGACGCCATCGTGATCGCCTCCCCCATCTACTATTCCCAGCTGACCGGGCCGCTGCTGGGCGCGCTGAGCCGACTGCAGCCCGGCTTTTACGACCGCATGCGCGGCGGGAAGGGCTTCCGCGACAGGCCCCGCAGAGGCGGCATACTGCTCGTCGGCGGCGGGAACGGCTCCCCGGCGCCCGCGTTGGCCACGACCCGCACGCTGCTGCACGCCATGGGCTGCCGGGAGATCGCGGAGCCGGTGATGAGCCTGCGCACCGATTCCCTGCCCGCCGCGATGGACGCCCGTGCCCTCTCCGCCGCCGCGGCGCTGGGCCGGAGCCTGGGCGAAGGCCCGTTATAATCATTGGAAATTCCTCGATCGCTGTTGATTTTGGGGAAGCGTTATGCTATGATATTATAGAAATAATCCGGCGAAGGCCGCATGCGGCACGCGGGATTTCTCGGCGGCAGCCACGCCGCCGTACCATTCAGAAAAGAGGGAAAGCATGTTCAAGATTCTGAAGAAACAGCCTCTGAACCCGACCGTCACCAAGATGGTCATCGAGGCGCCGCTGGTGGCCCGCAAGGCCAAGGCCGGCCAGTTCATCATCCTGCGCGCCAGCGAGGACGGCGAGCGCATCCCGCTGACCATCGCGGGCTACGACCGCGAGGCCGGCACCGTGGACATCATCTTCCAGATCGTCGGCGGCACCACCATGGAGCTGAACGCGCTGAACGAGGGCGATTTCCTGCCCGACTTCGTGGGCCCGCTGGGCAAGGCCAGCGAGGTCGAGGGCTTCAAGAAGGTGGCCGTGGTGGGCGGCGGCGTCGGCTGCGCCATCGCGCTGCCCGTGGCCCAGGCCCTGCACGCCAACGGCTGCGAGGTCCATTCCATCGTGGGCTTCCGCACCAAGGACCTGGTGATCCTCGAGGACGAGTTCAACGCCTGCTCCAGCAAGGTCTGCATGATGACCGACGACGGCAGCTACGGCACCAAGGGCCTGGTCACCAACGCCCTGGAGGAGCTGATCAAGGCCGGCAACGAGTATGACGAGGTCATCGCCATCGGCCCGGTGATCATGATGAAGTTCGTGTGCATGCTCACCAAGAAATACGACATCAAGACCGTCATCTCCATGAACCCGATCATGATCGACGGCACCGGCATGTGCGGCGGCTGTCGACTGACCGTGGGCGGCGAGACCAAGTTCGCCTGCGTGGACGGCCCGGATTTCGACGGCCACCTGGTGGACTTCGACGAGGCCATGAAGCGCGGCGCGATGTACCGCGATTTCGAGCAGCGCAAGCGGGATGAGTTCTGCCATCTGCTGAACAAGGAGGCTTAATCACAATGGCTGAAAGAAATATGAGTCTGAAAAAGTGCCCCATGCCCTCCCTCGAGCCGAATTACCGCAACAAGGTGTTCGAGGAGGTCGCCACCGGCTATACCTATGAGATGGCCATTGAAGAGGCCCGGCGCTGCATGAACTGCAAAAACAAACCCTGCGTGAGCAAGTGCCCGGTCCAGATCGACATCCCCGCCTTCATCGAAAAGCTGGCCAACGAGGACATCGAGGGCGCGTTTGAGGTCATCAACCGCTCCTCCAGCCTGCCCGCCGTGTGCGGCCGCGTGTGTCCCCAGGAGACCCAGTGCGAATCCAAGTGCATCCGCGGCATCAAGGGCGAGCCGGTGGGCATCGGCCGCCTGGAGCGCTTCGTGGCCGACTGGCACCGCGAGCACGCCACCGAAAAGCCCGCCGTGCCCGCCTCCAACGGCCACAAGGTGGCTATCATCGGCGCCGGCCCCGCGGGCCTGACCTGCGCGGGCGACCTGGCCCGCATGGGCTACAAGGTGACCGTGTACGAGGCGCTGCACGTGGCCGGCGGCGTGCTGAGCTACGGCATTCCCGAATTCCGCCTGCCCAAGGCCATCGTCAACAAGGAGGTCGACAACCTCAAGGCGCTGGGCGTGGACGTGGAGACCGACATGGTCATCGGCAAGGTGCTGACCATCGACGAGCTGTTCGAGATGGGCAACGAGGCCGTGTTCATCGGCTCCGGCGCGGGCCTGCCCCGGTTCATGAACATCCCCGGCGAGAGCCTGAAGGGCGTGTACTCCGCCAACGAATTCCTGACCCGCATCAACCTGATGAAGGCCTATCGCGACGACAGCAAGACCCCCATCCGCCACGGCAAGAAGGTGGCCGTCGTGGGCGGCGGCAACGTCGCCATGGACGCCGCCCGCTGCGCGAAGCGCCTGGGCGCGGACGAGGTGTACATCGTCTATCGCCGCTCCATGAACGAGCTGCCCGCCCGTGCCGAGGAGGTCGAGCACGCCCAGGAGGAGGGCATCATCTTCAAGACCCTCACCAACCCCGTGGAGGTGCTGGGCTTCAACAATCCCGACGATCCCCGCGATCCCCGCAACGGCGAGGTCTGCGGCATGAAGTGCGTGGAGATGGAGCTGGGCGAGCCGGATGCCTCCGGACGCCGCCGCCCCATCGTGAAGGAAGGCAGCGAATTCGTGCTGGACATCGACACCATGATCATGGCCATCGGCACCAGCCCCAACCCGCTGATCCGCTCCACCACCCCGGGCCTGGAGGCCAACAAGCACGGCTGCATCGTCACCCAGGGTGAGGACGGCCTGACCAGCCGCGAGGGCGTGTACGCCGGCGGCGACGCCGTCACCGGCGCGGCCACCGTCATACTGGCCATGGGCGCGGGCAAGAATGCCGCGGCGGCCATCGACGAGTACATCAAGGGCAAGAACGCATAAACCATATGCAGATCAAGGACCGGTACGCCGCGCCAGCGCGGCGTACCGATCCTTCTTCCCGTGAAGGAGGTTAAACCATGAGCGAGCCCACCACAATCTGTTTCCATCCCTCCCCCCTCGGCCTGCTGCGGCTGGAGGAGAGCGAAGCGGGCGTGACCGCGCTGGAATTCGCCGGGGACGGCGAGGCCACCGAGCCGAAGGGCAAATACCTGCCGGAGCTGTGCCGCCAGCTGGACGAATACTTCGCCGGCGCGCGCCGGGCATTCGACGTGCCGCTGGACCCGGCGGGCACCGACTTCCAGAAGAAGGTCTGGAACGCGCTGCTGGAGATCCCCTACGGCGAGACCCGCAGCTATGGCGACATCGCCGCGCGCGTGGGCAGGCCCGGGGCGGCCCGGGCGGTGGGCGGCGCGAACGGCGCAAACCGCATCTGCATCGTGATCCCCTGCCACCGGGTGATCGCCGCGGACGGCGGGCTGGGTGGCTATTCCTCGGGGCTGGAGCGCAAGCGCGCGCTGCTGGCGCTGGAGCGGGGAGAAATGAAGTAGATCCTTTGTTTCTTTCATGATGACGCATAGCGCCATCATGAAAGAAACATCTACCATCCCCTTTTCGGCCTGATTCGCGCGATATTTCGACATTTCTGCACCTTCCCTTGACACCCCCTCCCCCAGCCGCTATAATGGCCCTACGACAATCATTACAGCGATATAAGGAGAATCATTATGGGTGTCATCTGCATACTTCTTGGCATAATCACCTTCTTCTGTTTCACCGGCGTCGGCGCGATCCTCGGCAACGCGGTCGTGGAGTACAAGACCACGCTGACCATGGCGGTCACCTCGCTGTCCACCGTATCCAACACCTCGCTGCTGGTGGCCGTGGTGGGCTTCTTCGCCTTCATCGGCCTGCTGATCGGCATGAACCTGATCATGCACGGCCTGACCTACAACAAGATCTGCAAGATGAACGGCATCATGAAGCGCCGCTGATGCGAACCGGGAATGATCGTCCGCAGGGTCTTCGCTCCGCCCGGAGCGAGGGCCCTGCGGCTTTTATGCCGCCGCGCCCGCTATTGTTCACCGAAATAACATATAAAAAGCGTGCGTGTCCGGCAAAGATGTGCTATAATATAAGCTGGATTTGGAGCAATTTCCGGCTCCGGTACGTCCAATAAACAGGCAAAGCACACGCACGGCACACCTGCCGGGAGGATATATCATTGAAATACGCGATATTCAAGCCCAGGGAATCGGATCGGAACTTCCTGTTCTCTGTCATACTGATGACCGTGAAGATGCTGTTCTTCGTGGTGCTGCTGATCGGCATCACCGGCGCGGGTCTGGTGGCGGGCATCGCCAAGGGCTGGGTGGACACCGCCCCGGACCTGGACCTGGCCGCCATTGGCGCCCAGAGCCAGACCAGCTTCATCTACGATTCCAGCGGCAACCTGATCATGGAGTTCAAGGGCTCCGAGAACCGCATCTACGTGGAGATCGAGGACATTCCCCAGCAGCTGATCAACGCGGTCATCGCCATCGAGGATTCCCGCTTCTACGAGCACCACGGCGTGGACCTGAAGCGCATCGTCGGCGCGCTGGTGAACAACATCATGGGCGGCGCGACCCAGGGCGCGTCCACCATCACGGACCAGCTGGTGAAGCTGACGCTGCTCAACAGCGACCAGAACTACAAGCGCAAGATGCAGGAGGCCTACCTGGCCCTGGAGCTGGAGAAGAACCTGAGCAAGGAGGAGATCCTGGAGGCCTACCTGAACGTGATCTACATGGGCGGCAGCAGCTACGGCGTGAAGATCGCCGCCCAGGATTACTTCGGCAAGGAGCTGAACGACCTGACCCTGCGGGAGTGCGCCACGCTGGCGGGCCTGATCCGCAACCCCTACCGCTACAACCCCCGGGCGAATTATTACATCCGCAATACGCCGGAGATGACCGACAACCGCGCCAATTACGTGCTGGACGAGATGCTGGACCACCGGCTGATCACCGAGGAGGAATACAACGCGGCCTACGCGGAGGACCTTCACGTGATCGAGAGCTCCACCGCCGCCAGCGACAACATGTACGACAACGCCTACTATGTGGAATATTCCATATACGACGTGGTGACCAAGATGCTGCGGGTCGAGGGCCTGGAGGATACCTCCTACAACCGCAGCCAGATGGAGACCAAGCTGCGCAACGGCGGCTACAAGGTGTTCACCAGCCTGAAGCCCGACGTGCAGAAGGCGGTTCAGGACGCCATCACCAACTGGACCCAGTATCCCCAGATGCGCTATTCCAACGACAGCGCCACCCAGGCCTCGCTGGGCGGCGGCGAATACCTGACCGTCGTGCAGCCCCAGTGCGCCGCGGCGGTGATGGACTGGCACACCGGCGAGCTGGTGGCCATCGTGGGCGGGCGCAACGAGCCGGTGCAGCGCAAGCAGCTGAACCGCGCCTACCAGAACGACATGCCCGTGGGCTCCTCCATCAAGCCGCTGGCGGTGTACGGCCCGGCCTTTGACATGGGCTATTCCCCCGGCACGCCGGTGCTGAACCTGCCCATCCCCATCAAGGGCTGGGTCAGCGAGACGGGCTATCCCAACAACTTCAGCGGCGGCAGCTTCAACGGCGTGGAATCCATGCGCCACGCCATCAACCAGTCCCACAACACCTCCACGGCCCACGTGCTGATGGACTACGTGGGCATCGAGAACGCCGTCACCTACCTTCTGAAGGTGGGTGTCAGTCCGAACCACATACTGGCCAACGGCTCCGGCCTGGCGCTGGGCTCCTCGGGCCTTTCCGTGATCGAGCTGGCCACCGGCTTCGGCGCCATCGCCAACCGGGGCGTCTATCAGGAATCCTATGCCTTCACCCAGATTTTGAACCCCGACGGCACGGTGTACATCGACGTGCGCGAGGTGCAGGAGACCTGGCAGGCCTTCAAGCCCTCCACCGCCTACATGCTGGTGGACGTGCTCAAGGGCTGCGTCGGGCCGGAGGGCACCGGCTCCCGGGCCAACTTCGGCGGGCTGACCGTGGCGGGCAAGACCGGCACGAACACCAACAACATCGGCGTGACCTTCGCGGGCATGACGGGCTATTACTCCGCGGCCGTGTGGATCGGCTCTGACAACTACAAGCCGTTGACCAGCGACGCCACCGGCGGCAGCTACGCCGCGCCGCTGTGGGCCGAGATCATGACCCAGGTCCACGCGCTGACCGGCTGCACCACCGACCGCGCCATCATCAACGGCACCCCCGCGGACTACGGCCTGACCGCCGCCACCGTGTGCGCGGTGTCCGGCATGCTGCCCACCTCCGCCTGCCGCAACGATGTGAACAACTACGGCACCAACACCGACTATTACCTGGTGGGCACGGAGCCCACGGTGTACTGCAACATGCACCGCGCCGTGACCATCTGCGCCTACAGCCACGAGGTCGCCTCCGAGAACTGCCACAACACCCGCGTGTTCGGCATGATATTCATCCCCCAGGGACACCCGCTGCGCAACGCCAAGTCGCTGGACGACGTGACCAAGTACTTCACCGGCGCGTCCACCAACGAGAGCTCCACGAGTCTGGGCAGGTGCACGCTGGGACGATGAGGCAATAGGCATTAGGCAATAGGCATTAGGCATTAGGCATTAGGCATTAGGGGGACAGCAAAGCGCGCGGACGCCATGTATGGCGTCCGCGCGGCCAAATACGATGATGTATTTTTGTTTAACCCCTCCCGGCCATGTCAATACTGATAATCAGTATTGACATGGCCGGGAGGGGTTTATGATGGGAAAGCGCATCGACCGCTGGGTGCTGGCGGCGCTGGGGACAGCGGGCGGCTACCTGTTCTTCCTGAACGCCTGGGGCAGCATCCCGCTGGCGTGCCTGGCGGCCTTCGCGGCCTGTCTGCTGGCGCGGCGGGCGCTGGGTCTGCTGCCCGACCGCCAGCGCGGAAGCCTCGCCCGGGCCCGGGAAGCGCTCCCGTGGCTCGCGGGCATGGACGAGGCCGCCGCGGCGGCGCGGCTGGAGCCGCTGATCCGGGCCCGCTGGCCGGGAGAAGCCTTCCGGCTCGCGCCGGTGCTCAAGCATCCGGAGGCCTCGCTGTCTTCCGGGGACGTGCTGAACGCCTGGAAGGCCAACCGGGACGCGGCGCGGCTGGTGATCGCCGCCACCTGTCCCTGCGAGCCCCGGGCCAGGCTGTTCGCCGGGGAGCTGCGTGCGCCCGCCGTGGCGGTGCTGGACAGCCGCGCGCTCATGAAGCTGCTGCGCCACAGCGACGTCCGTCCCCCAGAAGCGCCTATGCCGCCGCTGGGAACGCGCCTGCGCCGGGGGCTCGCCCGCGTCGCCGCCGCCCGGGTGTCCCCGAAGGACGGGCTCATCGCCCTGGCGCTGCTGGCGCTCTACCTGCTCCGGGGCCATCCCGCCAGCCTTTTCGCCTCCCTGGCGCTGCTGGCACACATCGGCGTCGCGCTGATCCAGCGCCGGATGGGTAGAAAATTGTTTGAACCGTGAAGCAAGCGCGCCCCGGGCCGGTCGGCCCGGGGCGCGCTTGCACTATGATACTATATAAACCTTCCCGTCTCGCTCTCCGGGCAGGCCGCGATATCCGCGGGGATGCCGCAGGCCACGATCCTGCCGCCGGAAGCGCCGCCGCCGGGACCCATGTCGATCACATAGTCGGCGTTGCGGATCACGTCCAGGTCGTGCTCGATCACGATCACCGTCGCGCCGCCGTCGATCAGCGCCTCGAACACCTCCAGCAGCGTCTGCACGTCCAGCGGGTGCAGCCCGATGGTGGGCTCGTCGAACACGAACACGGCGTCCTGCTGGGGCCGGCCCATCTCGCTGGCCAGCTTCAGCCGCTGGGCCTCGCCGCCGGACAGGCTGGGCGTCTCCTCCCCCAGCGTCAGATAGCCGAGCCCAAGGCTCTGCAGCACCTGTAACCTGGGATGCACCGTCTTCATGTCCCGGCAAAATTCCAGCGCGTGGTTCACGTCCATGTCCATCAGCTCCGGCAGGGAGAGGCGCTCCCCCGCCCGGTTGGTGTGGGCGATGTCGTAGGCCGCGCGGGCGTAGCGGGAGCCCCGGCACTCCGGGCAGGGCACGTCCACGTCCGGCAGGAACTGCACGTCCAGGCTGATCGCGCCGGTGCCGTCGCACACGGGGCAGCGCAGCCGCCCGGTGTTGTAGGAGAAGTCCCCGGCCTTCCAGCCGCCCGCCTTCGCCTCGGGCGAACGGGCGTACAGCTTGCGCAGCTCGTCGTGCACGTCGGCGTAGGTCGCCACGGTGGAGCGCACGTTGATGCCGATGGGCGTGGCGTCGATCAGCTTCACCCGTCCGATGCCCTCCGCCTCCACGGCCTTCACGTGCTCCGGCAGCCTGCGCCCCTGCACGGCGGCCTCCAGCCCGGGCACCAGGCTCTCCAGCACCATCGTGGTCTTGCCGGAGCCGGACACGCCCGTGACCACCGTCAGCCGCCCCTTGGGGATAGCGACCTCCAGCGGCTTCACGGTGTGGATCGGACCTGTGGACATGCGGATCGCGCCCTTCTCAAACAGCGCCTCCCGGGGCACGTCCCGGTGGGCGATCACCGTGCCGCCGTCCGCGCCCGCGGAGGGACCCATCTCGATCACCCAGTCCGATTCCCGCAGGATCTGGGTGTCGTGGTCCACCAGCAGCACGGAATTGCCGTCCGCCACCAGATCGCGCATCACTCCGGTGAGCCCGACGATGTTGGCGGGATGCAGCCCGATGGAGGGCTCGTCCAGCACGTACAGCACGCCGGTGGTCCGGTTGCGCACCGCCCGGGCCAGCTGCATGCGCTGGCGCTCGCCGGTGGACAGCGTGGCGGCCGCCCGGTCCAGCGCCAGGTAGCCCAGCCCCAGGTCCATCAGCCGCCGGGCCGACACGTCGAAGGCCTCGCAGATGCTGCGCGCCATGGGCCGCATGGGCTCGGGCAGCGAATCGGGCACGCCCTTCACCCACGCCCACAGCTCGGAAAGCGTCATCCGGCAGGCCTCGTCCAGCGATATGCCCCGCAGCTTCGGCGCGCGGGCGGCCTCGCTGAGCCGGGTGCCGCCGCAGTCGGGGCAGACGTCCTCCTTCAAAAACTTCTCCACCCGTTTCATGCCCTTTTCGTCCGTGACCTTGGACAGCGCGTTTTCAACGGTGTAGGTGGCGTTGAAGTAGGTGAAATCCAGCTCCCCGGCCTGGTTGGTGTTCTTGGAGTGATAGAAGATGTGCTTCTTCTCGGCGGGGCCGTGGAGCACGATGTCCTTCTCCGCGTCCGTCAGGTCCCGGTAGGGCACGTCGGTGCGCACGCCCATGGCCCGGCAGACGTCGGTCATCAGCGACCACATCAGGCTGTTCCACGGGGCCACCGCGCCACCGTCGATGGTCAGCGATTCGTCCGGCACCAGCGTGGTCTCGTCCACGGTGCGTATGATGCCCGTGCCCCCGCAGCGGCGGCACGCGCCCTGGCTGTTGAAGGCCAGCTCCTCCGCGCCGGGGGCGTAGAAGCGCTCGCCGCACACCGGGCAGGTCAACGCCTTGCCCGCGGCCACGGCCAGCGTGGGGGCCTGCATGTGCCCGTTGGGACAGCGGTGGTTCGCCAGCCGGGAGTACATCAGCCGCAGGCTGTTCAGCAGCTCGGTGCCGGTGCCGAAGGTGGAGCGTATGCCCGGCACGCCGGGGCGCTGGTGCAGCGCCAGCGCGGCGGGCACGTACAGCACCTCGTCCACGTCCGCCTTGGCGGCGTGGGTCATGCGGCGGCGGGTGTAGGTGGACAGGGAATCCAGGTAACGCCGGGAGCCCTCGGCGTACAGCACGCCCAGGGCCAGGGAGGACTTGCCCGAGCCGGACACGCCCGCCACGCTGACGATGCCGTTCAGCGGCACGTCCACGTCGATGTTCTTTAAATTATGCACCCGCGCGCCGCGCACGCGGATGCATTCAGGCGCATGGCGTTCGTCCATCGCCTCAAAGGTCCTCCAGGCGGATTTTGGAATCCTCCCGCGCCTGGCGGTAGATGCAGAAGCGGTTGCCGATGGTCTGCACCGGCTCGGCGTGCACCCGCGCGCACAGCGCGTTGCAGGCCTCCCGGGTGCTGTCGAAGGGGGCGTTGCGCTGCACGGTCACCTTGATCAGCTCCCGCGCCTCCAGCGCGTCCCAGCACTGCTTGACCAGGTTGTCGGTGATGCCGTCCTTGCCGATGTGCAGCACGGGCTCCATGGTGTTGCACATGGAGCGCAGCTTCGCGCGTTGCTTGGTCGTCATATGTCATATCCTCCTGTAAACGGGCTTGCCGCGATGTGGGCGGCGCGCCGTCGATCATTCCACGAAATCGAATTCCATATCGCCGATCACCACGCTGTCGCCCTCCTTCGCGCCCCTTTCGCGCAGCGCGTCGATCACGCCCAGGCGGCGCAGCGAGCGGTGGAACCAGTTCAGCGAATCCTCGTTGTCGAAGTTCACGGACGCCATCAGGCGGTCCATCTCCCGGCCGGAGACGAAGTAGACGCCGTTCTCGGCCTCCACGGCGAAGGGCTCGCCGCTGCCGAGGGCCTCCAGGTCGCCCAGCTCCTCCTCCAGGAAGGGCTCCGCGGGCGGGCAGGTCTCCAGCAGCTCCACGGTGGCGTACAGCAGCGCCTTGAAGTTCTGGCGCGTGGCGGCGGAGACGGGATAGATGTCGATGCCCGTGCCCGCCAGCTTCTCCCGCAGGCGCTGCAGGTTCTCCTCCGCGCCGGGCAGGTCCATCTTGTTGGCCACCACGATCATCGGGCGGTCCTTCAGGTCGCCGTAGGCCTCCAGCTCCTTCATGATGGCGTCGTAGTCCTCCAGCGGGTCGCGGCCCTCGCTGCCGGCGATGTCCAGCACGTGCAGCAGCATCCGCGTGCGCTCCACGTGGCGCAGGAAGGCATGGCCCAGGCCGACGCCCTCGGAAGCGCCCTCCACCAGCCCGGGAATGTCCGCCAGCACGAAGGAATAGTCGTCGTGCTTCACGATGCCCAGGTTCGGCTGGAGGGTGGTGAAGTGGTAATTGGCGATCTTGGGCCGCGCCGCGGTGACCACCGAGAGTATCGTGGATTTGCCCACGTTGGGGAAGCCCACCAGGCCCACGTCCGCCAGGAGCTTCAGTTCCAGAATGACCACCCGCTCCTTGCCGGGCAGCCCCGCCTTGGCGAACTGGGGGGCCTGCCGGGTGGGGGTGGCAAAGTGCTTGTTGCCCCAGCCGCCGTTGCCCCCCCGGCACAGGACGAAGGGCTCGTCCCCGGACATATCCCGGATGATCTCCTTCGTCTCCGCGTCCCGGATGACGGTGCCCCGGGGGACCTTGATGACCAGGGGCGCGCCGTCCTTGCCGGTGCACCGCTTGCCGGCGCCGTTGCCGCCGTTCTCCGCCACGTACTTTCTCTTGTAGCGGAAGTCCATGAGGGTGGACATCCGGTCGTCCACCTGGACGACGATGTCCCCTCCCCGGCCGCCGTCGCCGCCGTCGGGTCCCCCCGCCGCCACGTATTTCTCCCGGTGGAAGGCCACCGCGCCGTTGCCCCCCGCCCCGGACTTCACGGTGATGCGGGCGGTGTCGATGAATTGATTTGCCATAGCGTCCTCTCTATTCTATCGCGCTCCCGGAGGCCCGGCGGGTCCGTCACAGGAGCAGTCTTCTGGTATACGTCCTATCGTTTGCCCTTTATCCTACCATAAAAGGGCGGGGAAGGGCAAGAGAAAAGTGTCTTCGGTTCGCCGTTGCAAGCCGCCGGCGGATATGGTATCCTGTTTTCGTACTAGGGCCTGTTTGAAAAACGTCAATATGCCCACTGGCGGGTCTATTTCCGCCATATTTCGCCAAATTTTCTTGAAATCCATACAGGATTCCTGCGA
>ONHI01000040.1 GCA_900317565.1 uncultured Eubacteriales bacterium | reverse complement strand
TTCGGCAACGGCGACGCGGCCATCGACGCCTCTTTGCAGCGCCTGGGCTTGGACTATATCGACCTGATGATACTGCACCACTCCCAGCCCAGCAACGATGTGGATGCCTATCAGGCCATGGAGCGCGCCGTGGCTGACGGCAAGCTGCGGTGCATCGGACTGTCCAACTACTACGAGCCGGAGGACTTCGACCGGCTGGTGAACGCTGCCACCATCGTTCCGGCGCTATTGCAGAACGAGACGCATCCCTATCACCAAAGCACCGAAATGAAGGCACACATCGCCCAATACGGCACGGTGATGGAATCCTGGTTCCCGCTGGGCGGGCGCGGCAACACGCAGATCCTGTTCAACGATCCTACCATCGCGGCCATCGCCGGGGCCCATGGCAAGACCTCCGCGCAGGTCATTCTCCGCTGGCACCTCCAGGCGGGCAATATCGCCATCCCCGGCTCAAGCAACCCGGATCACATCCTGGAGAACATCTCCATCTTCGACTTTGAACTGACGGACGACGAGATGGCGCAGATGACAGCGCTGGACAGGAACGACCGATTTGCGGATTATTGAGATTTTGTTAGTTTGGAAACCCTTTTGCGGAGATGGTTGCGTAAGCACCCGTCTCCGTTTTTCTGTCCATTGTTTGAATAAGCCGTTCGGGCTATAATCCAATCAACATAGATCAAACGAGGAGGCAAGCATATGGAAAACATCACTCTGAACAACGGCAGCACCTGCCCGGTCATCGGCATTGGAACCTTTATGCTCTCTCCCGCGGACGCGGAGAACAGCGTGCGCGAGGCGCTGAAGATGGGCTATTCCCTGGTGGACACCGCCAACGCCTATGTCAACGAGCGCGCCTGCGGTCGTGGTATCGTGGCCAGCGGTGCGAAGCGCGAGGATGTGTTCATCTCTACGAAGCTGTGGCCCAGCGAATATGAGAACCCCAACGCCGTGGATGAGACGCTGGAGCGCCTGGGCGTGGATTATGTCGATCTCTTGTACATCCACCAGCCCGCGGGGAACTGGCTGGCCGGGTATCGCCAGCTGGAGAAGGCGTATCGGGACGGCAAGGCGAAGGCCATCGGCATCTCCAACTTCGAGGGCAAGTACATCGAAGCGCTTCAGACCAAGTGGGAAATCGTGCCGCAGTTCATTCAGGTGGAGGCACACCCGTATTTCACCCAGGTGGAGCTGCGCAAAACGCTGGACAGGTACGGCATCAGGCTGATGAGCTGGTATCCGTTGGGGCACGGCGACAAATCGCTTTTGCAGGAGCCGGTGTTCGCGGCGCTGGGCGCAAAGTACGGCAAGACGCCCGCCCAGATCATCCTGCGGTGGCACACCCAGATGGGCTTCGTGGTCATCCCCGGAAGTCGGAACGTGGATCACATCCGGGACAACCTGAACATCCTGGACTTCACCCTGACCAATGACGAGATGGCGGAGATTGCCAGGCTGGACAAAGGCGAGCGCTACTACCACCGCACGGACGAGCAGCTCAAGCAATTCGCGGGCTGGCGTCCGGAATTCGAGAAGGCATAAACATACTTGTTTTGCACTGTCATTTCTGATAATCTGTAACCAGCGTTACATTTTATGGAGAGTGATTCAGTATGATCCTGACCGGCAACGAAGACCTGCGGGTGAAGAAGACCATCACCGGCATCAAGGCCGCCTTTGAGGCGCTGATCTGTGAAAAGGAATATGACCGAATCACGGTGAAGGAGCTCTGCGACCGGGCCCAGGTGAACAAGAAAACCTTTTATCACTACTATGAGACGCTGGACGCGCTGCTGGCCGAATTGCAGCTGGAGCTGTCCTCCGCGTACCTGGAGCGCATACGCCACTTCAGGCTGCCGGAGGAGCTGGACAAGGTGAACCGGGAGTTCTTCCTGTACTCCGCGGAACAGGGGACGGCTTACGAGAAGATCACCATAAGCGGCCTGTATCACGCCATCCGGGACGAGATGATCGCGGATGTAAACGACGCGGGGTGGGGGAAGTCGGAGGCGTTCAACAAGCTCTCCGACTATCAGAAGCGCATGCTGATGACCTTCGTCAACAACGCCTCCCTGGGCGCGTATCGCCAGTGGATCGAGGACGGCAAGCAGATGCCCCTGGAGGATGTCATCGAAATGACCAACTGCCTGGTATTGGGCGGAGTGAGGAGCTTTTTCAAATGAAGACGCGCAAGCTGCACAACCTGACCGTCTCCGAAGTGGGCATGGGCTGCATGGCCTTTCACGCACCGGCGCTACTGCCCAAAGGGCAAGCGCTGGCAGCGCCGCGCTGGAATCCGCAGGATTCGCGCGGGCTGGTCGCGCCTGCCAAAGGCAGTGGCGCGACTGCTGTCTCCACGGCTATGGTCAAATCCCCACGGAGCAATACAGCATCGAAGCCATCCGCAACGGCTATGATCACGGATGCACCTTCTTCGACACGGCGGAGGTCTACAGCCCCGGCCTGTCCGGCATCGGCCACAACGAGCTGATCGTCGGCAAGGCATTGAAGGATGTGCGGGAGAACGTGGTCATCGCCACGAAGCTGATGCTGCACGGGTTCAGCTTCGGGAGCGTTTACCAGACGATTCGCAAGCATCTGGAGGCCTCCATGAAGCGCCTGCAAACGGACCATGTCGATCTGTACTACCTGGTCGCCGAGGCCATGGGACGGCTGATCGATGAGGGCCTGATCGGCGGCTGGGGCCTCTCCCAGGTGGACGTGGACATCATTGACCGCGCCCAGCGGGTGACGCCGCTGACTGCCATCCAGAACATCTACTCCATGGTGGAGCGGGACAGCGAGGCGGCCATCATCCCGTACTGCATGGCCCACGACATCGGCTTTGTGCCGTTTTCGCCCATCGCCAGTGGGCTGCTCTCGGGCAGGATCACGCCGCAGACGCAGTTTGAAAGCTATGACGACGTGCGCAACTGGGTGCCTCAGCTTTCGAGGACAAACATCAAGGGCAACCAGCCCATCGTCGAACTGCTGAAACAGTATGCCGAAATGAAGGACGCCACGCCCGCGCAAATCTCCCTGGCGTGGATGCTGCACAAGTACCCGAACGTCGTGCCCATCCCCGGCTCCAAGAACAAGGAGCGCATCGTGGAGAACCTGAACGCTTCCAATGTGGCGTTGACGGACGAAGAGTTCAACGCGCTGGAAGCGTCCCTCAACCAATGTCGGGTCTATGGGCACCGCGGCCTGGGCGGATTCTGACAAGGACTGAAAGGAGCATATGGAAATGAAGAAGCTGTTTGCTTTCGCGCTGGCCCTGTGCCTGCTGTGCGGCGCCGCGATGGCGGAGGCCTCGCCCCGGATCCTGATCGCCTATGTCTCCCGTGCGGGGGAGAACTACAACGTGGGCATCACCGATCCCAATTCCGCCAGTGCCGCCTATGCCGGCTACATTGAGAAGGGCAACACCCAGATCGTCGCGGAGACCATCGCCGGGCTGACCGGTGGCGACCTGTACCAAATCACGACGGTGGAGCCCTATCCAGACGATTACACCTCCATGCTGACCCGCGCCCAGGAGGAGCTGGATGCCGACGCCAGGCCCGAACTGGCGGGCGAGCTGCCGAGCCTGGAGGATTACGACGTGATCATGATCGGCTATCCCATCTGGCACGGCGCGACGCCCCGCCCGGTGCTCACCTTCCTTGAGAGCTTCGACCTGTCCGGCAAGAAGCTGGTCCCCTTCAACACCCACGAGGGCAGCGGCCAGGGCCGCACGGTCTCTGAAATCGCTGCCTCCGCGCCGAATGCGGAGCTGCTGGAGGGCATCGCCATCCATGGCAAGGTCGCCCAGGAGGATGAAGGCCGCACCCGCGAATTGCTGACCGAGTGGCTTGGGAAGCTCACAATAGGATGATGCTGCTTCGATCCCAGGCGCGATAGGCCCAGAGCCAGGAAAACGGGGCTGTCTCAATATGACTTGAAGAGGTCGTCATGAGGCAGCCCCTTCATTATGCAATGATCGCAACGCCTACGCACCACGGTTTCCCGCACGATCGGCATCAGAATACATGAAACGGGCGCCGACAGACAATAAGCAAACTGACTGTTCTGCATGTTTTTTTTATCATATGGCCGATTTTGTACAGAGAAAAAAACACGGCATCGTCTTTATGGCGGGGTCAAACATGCCCGTCGAGAACCTGAGCGGGGAAGTCGACATCGCGGACTACGCCCGGGAGACGGACCTGTACAGGGTGAGCGACGACGTGGAGTACCTTGCAGCGGACCTCATGCTGGTGGACGACCTTGATGTGTTCATGCCGACCTGCATCATCAAGCGCCGGAGCGGAGACACCAAAGGAGACTCGTATACTCTGGACACGACGGTCTATCACATCGAGACGGGGAATTACATCCGCGATGCGGTCATGCCCCTCGTCGAAGCACTTAACGCGGTGGACGATGCCATCGCGAGTGCCACGGCGGATTACCTGACCACCCTCGGGGTTACGATCGAGAGGCACTACGTGTGCAACCCGGACAACGACGGCAATGTTCTGCCCTTCGTCAAGCTGGGGGACGAAACCGCCCAGAGCTACGCTAGGCGTGCGCGTCTGTGTGCCGACGAGCAGGTGGCGTCGACGTCTATCGTTCGGGTGTGGTGCCACACACCTGCCGGCTGGCTCGTGACCAACGAGGCGAACAACGTGACAGGCGGGGAGTACTGCTATAGCTTCCGGGTGCCAGCATGACAATTATAATCTCACGGCTATACTGGGGGACAAAAAAACAGACCCCTGACAAGCCCTTGCATTCAGAAGAGAATGCAGGGGAGTGTCAGGGGTCTGAGGTTCCACATACGGAACTATGCTTATTTCTGGGAAAAACTGGTTTTCCCAATCGAGAAAACTCCGAGAATTTTTCCCGGAATTTTCCCGGAAGCCTCTTGGGAAAGCCTCGATCCACAATATATGGTGTTTCAATACCGGAAAACCACGATATAGTGGGTCTTTTTAGTCGATCGGCTTCATCGTCGGGAACAGCAGCACGTCCCGGATGGAATCGCTGCCGGTGAGCAGCATCACCAGGCGGTCGACGCCGAAGCCGAGGCCGCCGGTGGGGGGCATGCCGTACTCCAGGGCGTTGACGAAGTCATAGTCCACCTGGGCGCGGCTCTCGGGGTCGAGGGCCTTGCGCTGGGCGACCTGCTTCTCGAAGCGCTCGCGCTGGTCCAGCGGGTCGTTCAGCTCGGAGAAGGCGTTGCCGAACTCGGTGGCGTTGATGAAATACTCAAAGCGCTCGGTGAAGGCGGGATCGTCGGGCTTGCGCTTGGCCAGCGGGCTGATCTCCACCGGGTAATCGTAGATGAAGGTGGGCTGGATCAGCTTCTCCTCCACGAAGGCGTCGAAGAACTCCGCCAGGATCGCGCCCTTCGTGGGTACCTCGGGCAGGTCCACATGGTGGGCCTTGGCGGCGGCGATGGCGTCCTCGTCCGTCTTCCAGTCGTTGAAATCCACGCCGCTGTACTTCTTCACGGCCTCCACCATGGTCAGCCGCTCCCAGTGGCCGATGTCGATGTCGTGGCCCTGGTAGGGGATCACCAGGCCGCCGCATACCTTCTGGGTGACGGTCTTCATCATGTCCTCCACCAGGTCCATCATGCCGTGGAAGTCGGTGTAGGCCTCGTACAGCTCGATGGTGGTGAACTCGGGGTTGTGCTTGGTGTCCATGCCCTCGTTGCGGAATATGCGGCCCACCTCATAGACGCGGTCCAGGCCGCCCACGATCAGGCGCTTCAGATAGAGCTCCGTCTCGATGCGCAGCACCATGTCCATGTCCAGCGTGTTGTGGTGGGTGTAGAAGGGACGGGCGGACGCGCCGATTTCGAAGGGGGTCAGTATGGGGGTGTCCACCTCCAGATAGCCCCTGCCGTCCAGGAAGGCCCGCAGCTCCCGCAGGATCAGGCTGCGCTTGACGAAGGTGTCCTTCACCTCGGGATTGACGATCAGATCGACATAGCGCTGGCGATAGCGGGTGTCGGTGTCCGTCAGGCCGTGGAACTTCTCCGGCAGCGGATGCAGGCTCTTGGTCAGCAGCACGATCCCGGCGGCGTGCACGGAGATCTCGCCCGTCTTGGTCTTGAATACCGTGCCCTCCACGCCGATGATGTCGCCGATGTCCAGCGCCTTGAAGTCCTTGTACGGCTCCTCGCCCACGTCGTCCCGCTTGACATAGATCTGGATCGTGCCGTCCGGGTCCTGGAGGCGCGCGAAGCTGGCCTTGCCCATGATGTGCTTGCCCAATATGCGGCCCGCGATGCGCACGGTCTTGCCCTCCAGCGCGTCGTAATCCGCGCGGACGGCGCCGGAGGTATGGGTGCGGTCATAGGTGGTGATCTCGTAGGGATTCCTGCCCTGCTCGATGAGCGCGTTCAGCTTGCCCAGGCGGATGGTATCCTGCTCGGTGTAGCCTACGGGGGTGTCGTATACGTGGGCCATATATCTTTCTCCTCTCGGTGGGTAAGTGGGTCAAATGTATCAGCGCTTGCGGATGGACAGCACCTTCAGCTTCACGATGCCGCCGGGGGTGTTGGCCTCCACGATGTCGCCGACCTTCGCGCCGGTGCCCTTGCCGTCGGTGTCGCACAGCGCGATGCCCAGCGGGGACTCGTTGGAGATGTAGCCCTTCATCGGGTCCGCCTCGGTGAAGCCCACCAGCGTGTATTCCGACTCCTCCTGGTCGTCCTCGGAGAAGATCTCCAGCACGCGCACCACGGTGCCCAGCGCCGCGGTGGTGGTGTCCACCACGCTGTCGTCCACAAAGGTGGCGGTGCGCAGCTCGGCCTCGATGCGGGCGATGTTGCCGTAGACCTCGGCCTCCTTGGCCTTGGCGGCGTCGTACTCGGCGTTCTCGCTCAGATCGCCGAAGCCGCGGGCGACCTGGATCTCCTCGGCCACGCGCTTCTTTTCCTCGTTCAGTTGGGCCAGCTGTTCCTCCAGCTTCTTCTTATCTGTAAATGTAAGAATACGGTTGTCTGCCATGTCGAATTCCTCCCGGGTGACGTCCTGTGGATGTTAGGATGCAAATATAGCCGAACAAGAATTGACACTGCGCGACTGAACGCAGTGCCTTCTTACTCGGACCTCGTGTATTATACATCAACCCGGACCGCTTGTCAACCGCGCAGGGGTGACAATTTGCGAAGTCATGCGCGGACAAAACCTGCACACCGGATGGTCCCATAGGACGCAATGTCATGATATTGTCATCTTTCGGCCCTTTTTCACCGGCGTTTGCGGTTGCAGAACACAAGTTTTATCTGTATAATAGCAAAGTCCATGTATAATATCCGGCGGCCCTGCGCAAGCGCCCCGGCAGACAGACGACATATATATTGGAAAGAAGGCAATGTAAATTGGCGACATACGATAACGACAGCCGCGTGCAGCCCGGCATCAGCCGCGATTCCCGCAGCGCGTCCCGCACGGGCTATTCCGCGGGCCGCACCGCCCCGACCCAGAGGACGCCCCAGCGGAGCGCCTCCGGGACGCGGACGAGCGCCGGCCAGCGACCCGCTTCCGGCCAGAGGACGGCTTCCGGCCAGCACAGGCCCACGAGCCAGCGTCCGGCCTCCGGCCAGCGGTCCTCTTCCCAGCGCGCCTCCTCCGGCCGCAGGCCCGCGCCGCGGCGCAAGCAGCCGAACCGCGCGCCGCTGTTCGCCGCGCTGGCGGCGGTGGTGGTGCTGGTGTTGGTGCTGGTCATCGCTAAGCCCTTCGGCGGCCCGAAGGCCGATCCCGTCAGCAATCCGCCCGCCGTGCCCGCCTCCAACCCGGTGGAGCCGGTGGCGGCGCAGCCCGACCTGGGCGGCGTCGAGGCTGAACCCCAGGTGGAATACGACAACCTGGAGGACAAGCTGGCCGACGCGCAGTACGATGTGGGCAGCCTGTCCGCCGCGGACATGGCCCAGGTCACCGACCTGAAGGTGAACACCAGCCTGCCCGGCGAGTGGTTGAACGTGCTGCTGCTGGGCACGGACGAGCGCGTGCTGAATGACAGCGCCCGCACCGACGCGATGATGATCTGCTCCATCAACCGCAGCACCGGCGAGGTGAAGCTGTCCTCCATCATGCGCGACCTGGCCATCGAGTACACCGACATCGGCAAGTACAACGGCACCTACCGCATCAACGCCGCGAACTATTTCGGCGGCCCGAACCTGGCCATGCGCACCGTGAACGAGAAGTTCAACATGAACATCCAGAGCTATGTGATGGTGAACTTCTACGGCTTCCAGCGCATCGCCGAGAAGCTGGGCGGCATCGACATCGACATCACCGAGGACGAGATGAACCAGATCAACCACTGGGTCTACAACGTCTGGAGCTCCGCCCATAACCACAACATCGATATCTCCGACGTGGAGTGGGTGAAGCTGGAGACCTACGGCGAAAACGTGCACCTGAACGGCACCCAGAGCCTGGCCTACGCCCGCATCCGAAAGCTGGAGGGCGGCGATTACATGCGCGCCCAGCGCCAGCGCACCGTGCTGACCAAGCTGCTGGAGAAGGCCAAGAAGCTGGACGCCATCCAGCTGGCCGCGCTGGCCACCGAGATGCTCAAGGATGTCAAGACCAACCTGCCCCTGGACGACATCTTCCCCGTGGCGGTGCTGGTCTGCGGCAACGGCCTGTCCGGCCTGAAGACCATGCAGCTGCCCGTGTCCGGCTCCTACAAGGAGGAGACCCGCAACAACCAGTCCATGCTGTACGATTGCGATTTCTCCGCCAACGCCATCCAGCTGTACAATTTCATCTACGAAAACTGATCGCGTACCGGAACGACCTCGCGGGGCGGCGCGGCGGCATCGCCGCGCCGCCCCGCGCGTATGCTTGAACACCGGAATCTGCTTGGGAAGGATTGATCGCCTTGAACCTGATCGAAATGCTGAAGGCCGCGCTGTTCGGCCTGGTGGAGGGCATCGCCGAATGGCTGCCCATCAGCAGCACCGGCCACATGATACTGCTCAACGAGCTGATGCCCCTGGGCGGCTCCGAGGGCTTTTACAGCCTGTTCGAGGTGGTCATACAGCTGGGTGCGATCATGGCCGTGCTGGCCATCTTCTGGGATCGCGTCTGGCCCTTCGGCCGCCGGGACAACCCCGAGCCCGCCGGGGAGGGCCTGCTGGCGTGGGTGAAGCTGGACAGGATACGCCTGTGGCTCAAGATCGCGCTGGCCTGCGTGCCCGCGGCGGTGGTGGGCATACTGTTCGACGACGTGTTCGACCGGCTGTTCCACAACTATGTGTGCGTGGCCGTGGCGCTGATCGTGTTCGGCGTGGCCTTCATACTGGTGGAGAACCTGCGCAAGGGCCACAAGCCCTCCATCCGCAGCCTGGACGCCCTGGACGCGCGCACCGTGGCGCTGATCGGCGTGTTCCAGCTGCTGGCCGCCATATTCCCCGGCACCTCCCGCTCCGGCGCGACCATCGTCGGCGCGCTGATGCTGGGCGTGTCCCGCACCGTGGCGGTGGAGTTCACGTTCTTCCTGGCCATACCGGTGATGTTCGGCGCGAGCCTTTTGAAGCTGGTGAAGTACGAGGGCTTCATCACCCGGCAGGAGTTCATGCTGCTGGCCGTGGGCATGCTGACCGCCTATGTGGTGTCCGAGCTGGCCATACGCAGGCTGCTGAACTACGTCAAGAAGCACAACTTCAAGGTGTTCGGCTGGTACCGCATCGCGCTGGGCGTCGCGGTGCTGGCGTTCTTCACGATCCGCAACGCGGGATAGACCATTCATACGGAGGCAAACCATGCCCAACTGGACGGCGGAACAGCTCCGCGCCATCGAAGCGCGGGGCGGCAACATATTGCTCAGCGCGGCGGCGGGCTCCGGCAAGACCACCGTGCTGGTGGAGCGCGTGCTGCGGCTGATCACCGAGGACGGCGCGGACGTGAACCGCATGCTGGTGGTGACCTTCACCCGGGCGGCGGCCTCGGACATGCGCGCCAAGCTGTCCCGCCAGCTGAGCGCCCGGGCGGCGGCGGGGGACGCGCGCTGCCGGGACCAGCTGCTGCTGCTGGACCGGGCCAGCATCTCCACGCTGCACGCCTTCTGCGCCGATTTCCTGCGCACGAACTTTGAATCCGCCGGGGTCGACCCGGCCTTTCGCATATTGGACGACGCCGTGAACGCCCGCCTGCTGGACGAGGCGCTGACCGCCGCGCTGGAGGAGGCCTATGCCGCCGGGGGAGAGGCGCTGCTGGCGCTGGACTACGGCCGGGGGCCCGCCGGCGTGCGCGCCGCGGTGGAGCTGCTGCTCGCCCGCATCGAGGACAGGCCCGACCCGGAGCGCTGGCTGGCGGACGCCGTGCGGGGGGACGAGGCCGCGCTTTCCATGTGGCAGGGTGAGCTGGTGGACGCCGCCCGCCGCTGCATTAGCACCGCGCTGGTGCACCTGCGCCAGGCGCTGGCGACGCAGGGCTGTCCCACCAATTACGACGGGGCCCTGCGCGCCGACATCGCCGCGCTGAAGGAGCTGCTGGCGCTGGAGGATTACGACGCGCTCTACCGGGCGCTGGGCAGCTATAAGCCCGTCTCCGCCGCGAAGTTCGGCAGGGACCCGGGCGCGGACCCGGACGCCGCCGACGCGGTGAAGCGGCTGCGGGATTCGGCCAAGCGGGCGCTGGGGGAGGCGAAGCTGCTGGAGCTGCCGCTGCTGCAATCCCGGGAGGACGCGGTGCGGCTGTGCGGCCAGCTGGCCACGCTGTCGAAGATCGCGCTGCGGGCCGCGGAGCTGTATGAGGCGGGCAAGGCGGAGCAGTCCGGCCTGACCTACGCAGATTTGGAGCGCCGCACGCTGGCCGCGCTGGCCGATCCGGACGTGGCCCGGAGCGTGCGGGAGCGCTACGACTATGTTTTCGTGGACGAGTACCAGGACACCTCCGACATCCAGGAGGCGCTGGTGCGCGCCGTCAGCCGGGGGGACAACCTGTTCATGGTGGGCGACGTGAAGCAGTCCATCTACCGCTTCCGGCTGGCCGAGCCCAGGCTGTTCACCGAGAAATACGAGGCCTACGCCCGGGGCGAGGGCGGGACGCTGCTGCCCCTGACCCGGAACTTCCGCTCCGCGAAGGACATACTGGACTTCGTGAACCTGGTGTTCGAGCGGGCGATGACCGGCGGCGATTCCGAGATCAAATACGACGATCTGGCGCGGCTGAACCCCGGCGACCCGGACGCGGGCGCGGACGACGCGCCTGCGGTGCGGCTGATGCTGGTGGACGCGGACGACCCGGCGGAGGCGGCGGACGAGGCCGTCGAGCAGCTCCAGGCCATGGAGCGGGAGGGCGTGCTGATCGCCCGGACCATCCGGCGCATGATGGCGGAGGACCCGTCGCTGCGCTACCGGGACTTCGCCATACTCACCCGCAGCAAGTCCGCGCCCTTCGCGGCGATGATGCCGGTGATGCTGGCCCACGGGATCCCCGCCTATGCCGACGGCCAGACGGGCTACTTCGAGTCGGTGGAGATCAGCTGGATGCTGTCGATGCTGCGGCTGATCGCCAACCCCAGAAGCGACGTGGAGCTGATCGCCATGCTGCGCTCCCCGGCAGCGGGGCTCTCCGCCGACGCGCTGGCCCGCATCCGCGCGGCCTATCCCCGGGTAGCCTACGTGGACGCCGCGGCGGCCTACGCTGCCGAGCGGGAGGACGACATCGCCGCGCGGCTGGGGGAATTCTTCGCGCAGCTGGAGGACTGGCGGCTGAAGTGCGGCAGCCTGAGCCTGGGCGAATTCGCCCGGATGGTGCTGGACGAGAGCGGCTTTTACACCTATGCCGGGGCGCTGCCCGGCGGTGCGCAGCGGCAGGCCAACCTGGACCAGTTCGTTACCAGCGCCAGCGACTTCGACGCGGAGTTTTCCGGCTCGCTGACCCGCTTCCTGCGCTACACCGAGCATCTGCGCCAGAAGGGCGACGGCGACGCGGCCCATCTGCTGGGCGAGAACGACAACGTGGTGCGGATGATGTCCGTCCACAAGAGCAAGGGCCTGGAGTTCCGGGTGGTGTTCGGGGCCCAGCTGGGCAGGCGGTACCGGACGGAAAAGACCTCCGCGCCGCTGGTGACCCACCGGGACCTGGGCATCGGCATGAGCCTGTTCGATCCCGAGCTGCGCACCCGCAGGCTGACGCTGCCCCAGGCGGCCATCATGGCCCGGCAGCGCCGGGAGGACGCCGCCGAGGAGATGCGCATACTCTATGTGCTGCTGACCCGCGCCCAGCGCGAGCTCATACTGGTGGGCACGGTGGACGGCGTGGAGAAGGCCATGAAGCGCTGGCAGGCGCTGGCCGCCGCGCCCTTCGCCTCCGCCAGCCACCTGGACCTGATCATGGCGGCCCGCTGCGGCGCGCACGCCGAAGGACAGCCGCTGCATTCGGAGCTGGAGGTCATACCGGCCTCGGAGATCCGCCCCGAGGCGGCGGAGCAGGACGAAGCGAAGGCGCGCTTCGAGCAGATCATGGCCCATCCCGGGGACTACGCCGACCCGGCGCTGGACGCCCAGCTGGCCTGGACCTACCCGGATCCGCTGGCCGCGGGCAAGCCGCTGAAGCTGACGGCTTCGGGGCTGCTGCGGGAGCTGGAGGGGCCGGAGGAGCTGCCCGCGCTGCTGGAGCGCCCCGCGTTCCTGGCCGGGGACGCGAAGCGGATGACCGGCGCGGAGCGGGGCACCGCCTATCACCGCTGCATGCAGCTATTGGACCTGGACGCGCTGGCCGGGCTCTCCGGCGGGGCGCTGACCGGGGCCGTGGCGCGGCAGCTGGACGCATGCGCCGAGCGCCGCCTGCTGCTGGACGGCCAGCGGGAGGTCGTGGACCCGGCGCGGCTGGCCCGGTTCCTGGAGAGCGGGATGGGCCTGCGGCTGCGCGCCGCAAGGCAAATACGCCGGGAGTGGCCCTTCAACGTGAAGCTGCCGGTGAAGGACGCGCTGACCGAGGAGGAGGCCGGGCGCTTCGGCGGGGAGGAGCTGCTGGTGCAGGGCACCATCGACTGCTGCTTCGTCGAGGACGGGCAGTGGGTGCTGCTGGACTACAAGACCGATCGCACCGACGATATGGACGCCCTGCGCGCCCACTACACCAAGCAGCTGCACGTGTATGCCCTCGCGCTGGAGCAGATCACCGGCATGAAGGTGAAGCAGCGCACGCTGTGCCTGCTGCGGACGGGGGAGACGCTGGAGGTGTGAGGATTTAGGCATTAGGGATTAGGGAATAGGGATTAGGGAGTAGGGAATAGGAAGTAGGGAATGAGAGATAAACCGTTCAGCGGAGAACTTTAAGATTTTTGGACAGTGCTTGATTCTTAAAATTTCCGGGTGCTATAATGCCATCACCGTGTGGCGAAGAGCGCGTAAATCCAGGATTTGGATTTGCGCGCTCTTTGCATGTACAGGAGCGCGGACGAGGCCACCTCATCCGTCATTTGCTCCGCAAATGCCACCTTCCCCTCAAGGGGAAGGCAATATTGGAGGAAAACCGACATGGAACAGAGATCCAACGCCTTTCTCGAGACCGAGAGGGTGGGCAGGCTGATGCGCAAATACGCCATCCCCTGCATCATTTCGCTGCTGGTGGCGGCGCTTTACAACATCGTGGACCAGATCTTCATCGCCAACGCCAGCTATCTGGGCTCCTACGGCAACGCGGCGAACACCGTGGTGTTCCCGCTGACGGTGGTGGCGCTGGCCATCGCGGTGATGATCGGCGACGGCTGCTGCGCCTTCGTCAGCATCAGCCTGGGCGCGAACCGGCCCGAGGACGCCCACAAGAGCATCGGCAGCTCGGTGCTGCTGTGCGTCGCGTCGAGCCTGGTGCTGACGGCGATCTATCTCACCTGCATGGACGGCATACTGACGCTGTTCGGCGGTCGCGTGAACGCGGAGACCTTCGCCCACGCCCGGGAATACTTCTTCTGGATCGCCCTGGGCGTGCCCTTCTACATGTTTGGCCAGGCCATGAACCCCATCATACGCTCCGACGGCAGCCCCCGCTTTGCCATGGTGACCACGGTGCTGGGTGCGGTGGCGAACCTGATACTCGACCCCATATTCATCTACGGCTTCAGGTGGGGCATGATGGGCGCGGCGGTGGCCACGGTGCTGGGCCAGGTGCTGACCGCGGCGCTGGCGGTGTACTACCTGCGGCACATGCGGGCCGTGGCGCTGGAGCGGGACAGCTTCCGGGTGTATCCGGCGCTGGTGAAGAAGTACATCCCCCTGGGCGTGTGCAGCTTCCTGGCCCAGATCTCGCTGGTGGCTGCCATGGCCGCCATCAACAACATGCTGCAAAGGTACGGCGCGCTGGACCCCGTCTTCGGCCAGGCGCAGTACGCCCAGATCCCCATGGCGGTGGTGGGCATCGTGATGAAGTTCTTCCAGATCGTCATCTCCGTGGCCATCGGCATCGCGGCGGGCTGCATCCCCATCGTGGGCTACAACATCGGCGCGAGGCGGCCCGACCGGGCCCGGGAGCTGTTCGACAGGCTGCTGGTCAGCGAGGCGGCGGTGGGATTTGTGGCGCTGCTGATCGTGGAGCTGTTCCCGCGCCAGCTGATCGCCATATTCGGCGCGGCCAACGAAAGCGCCTACTACACCAGCTTCGCCGTGCGCTCCTTCCGGATCTATCTTTGCATGACCGTGCTGGCCACGGTGAACAAGGGCACCTTCATCTATCTGCAGGCCATGGGCAAGGCGCTGGAGAGCACCGCGCTGTCGATGGTCCGCGAGGTGGTGTTCGGCGTGGGCTTCGCGCTGCTGCTGCCCCGCTTCTTCGGGCTGAACGGCGTGCTGTACTCCATGCCCGTGTCCGACGTGCTGACCTTCGTCATCTCCGCGCTGCTGATCCTGCGCACCCGCAGCGCGCTGAACGCGCAGATGGGGGAGGACGTCAGGCAACGGGCAACCGGGAACGGACAGGTCGCCGTGGAGCGGTAACGGCGGTCGAAACTGAAAGGACCGGACGGCAGTGCAAACGCTGCCATCCGGTCCTTTACTATTGCCTGATGCCTATTGCCTAATCTATCGGCTTTCCCTCGCTGTCGAACAGGGGCAGCTTCTCCAGGTACACCAGGTCGTCGCGTTTGGTGGCGTCGCCCTCGGCGAGTATGGCCATGCGGCCCACGATCTCGCCGCCGGCGCGGTTGACCAGCTCCTCCAGCGCGTGCAGGGATTCGCCGGTGGAGATCACGTCGTCCACGATCACCACGCGCTTGCCCTTCATGTATTCGGCGTCGTTGCCGTCAAGGCAGAGGGTCTGCTTGTGGTCGGTGGTGATGGAGCGCACCTCGACGCTCAGCACGTTCTTCATATACAGCTTGGGGGCCTTGCGGGCCAGCACATAGCGCTCGTTGCCCAGCAGCCGCGCCATCTCGCAGACCAGCGGGATGCCCTTGCTCTCGGCGGTGATCAGCACGTCGTGCTCCGGGCAGCGCTCCAGCAGCGCCTTCGCGCAGGCGGTGGTCAGCTCCGGGTCGCCGAAGATCACGAACGCGCCGATCATCAGCTTGTCGCTGATGGGGCACAGGGGCAGCTTGCGGTCCAGCCCCGCGATGTTCATCCCATAGTACATATCCTTCATCCGAACACACCTCAATCGCACATTAATACCTGTGAAAATTTTACCATCCTCCGGGGCGTTTGTCAATCGGTGAATCCTATAGTTAGTATTGCCTAATTAAACGTGACTATGTTATACTACAAACAGCGGACAAATACTGCACCGGGGGAGGAATGGATATGACGCCGAAATTCGATACCGACGTCCAGGAATTGAAATACAAAGTATTGAAGGAAGTGGCGACGCTAGCGCTGAAGGACGCGCTGACGCCGGAAAACACGCTCACCATCGCCGAAAAGATCATACCCGACGGCTCAAAGCCCACCATGCGCTGCTGCATCTACAAGGAGCGCGCCATCATCAACCAGCGGGTGAAGCTGGCCCTGGGCGGCAATCCCCGCAACCCCAACGTGGTGGAGGTGCTGCCCATCGCCTGCGACGAGTGCCCCGTGGACGGCATCACCGTCACCCAGGCCTGCCGCGGCTGCATCGCCCACAACTGCATGAACGCCTGCCCGAAGAACGCCATCACCATCGTCAACCGCCATGCCACCATCGACAAGGACAAGTGCGTGGAGTGCGGGCGCTGCGCGGCGGCGTGCTCCTACGGCGCGATCCTGAAGCTGGAGCGGCCCTGCATCAAGGCCTGCAAGATGAAGGCCATCAGCATCAATCCCGACACCCAGAAGGCGTCCATCACGCTGAACAAGTGCGTCTCCTGCGGCGCGTGCGTGTACCAGTGCCCCTTTGGCGCGATCTCGGACAAGTCCTTCCTGACCAAGGCCATCCAGATCATCAAGGGCTCCTTCGGCAACAAGAACTACCACACCTACGCGGTGGTGGCCCCGTCCATCGGCGCGCAGTACGCCGAAATCAAGGCGGACCAGGTCTACGAGGCGCTGCTGAAGCTGGGCTTCTACCGCGTGGAGGAGGCCGCCTGGGGCGCGGACGCCGTGGCCTACCACGAGGCCAAGGAGCTGGTGGAGGAGGGCTTCCTCACCTCGTCCTGCTGCCCGGCCTTCGTGAGCCTGGTGGAGAAGAATTATCCCGACATCGCGCCTCACGTGTCCCACAATCCCTCGCCGATGGCGATGATGGCGCTGCAGATCCGCAAGAAGGACCCCACCGCCGAGATCGTGTTCATCGGGCCCTGCATCGCCAAGAAGTACGAGACGCTGTACACCCGCACGAAGAACATCGTGGGCTGCACCATCACCTTTGAGGAGATGCAGGCCTGGTTCGACGCCGCGGGCATCGACCTGGCGAGCCTGAAGGGCGTGCAGCTGACCAACTCCTCCGCCTACGGGCGCGGCTTCGCCCGCTGCGGCGGCCTGGCGGACGCCGTGGCCGAGGCCATCCGGGAGATGGACGGCATGGAGAGCTTCGACCTCCAGGCGGTGTCCTGCAACGGCCTGGCCGAGTGCAACGCCGCGCTGCTGAAGAAGAGCAAGGGCGTGCTGAAGGAGAACTTCATCGAGGGCATGGCCTGCGACGGCGGCTGCATCGGCGGCCCCGCCTGCCTGAGCCACAGCGCCAAGAACCGCATGCAGTTCGCCAAATACGAAAAGCAGGAGAGCGCGCGCACGATATCGTCCGCGCTGGGAGAGTTCGAACAATAATTATTTTCAATAATACACGGGCCGGGACGGCATTCAGCCGTCCCGGCCCGCGCGATTCATTCCACCGTGATAATGCAGCGATCCTCGTATCCGCCCGCGGAGGCGACGATCTCGCAGGTCCCCGGGCCGACGGCGGTGACCAGGCCGTTCCCGTCCACCGTGGCCACGGCCTCGTCGCTGCTGCGCCAGTCGACGGCGGTGTCGTCCGCCCAGGCGGGCACCACGGCGGCGCTCATTTGCAGCGTTCCGCCGGGGGAGAGGCCCGCCTCCAGCGGGCTGATCTCCACGTTCACCACGTCCTGGACCTCCAGCGACATCATTTCGACTGCATATTCCAGGGGCTTCAGGGCGCCGTCCGCGCCGCGAAGCCCTTCTATATCGACCTGCCAGCGCTGGTTCTGCTGGTAGTCGGTGAAGCCCGTGCCGGTGAAGTCCGGCCGGAAGGTGATGCAGGGCCCCGCGCCGTAGCCCTCGAAGCTCAGCGCGCAAAAGCCGTCGCCCTCGCCCCGGGCGGGGTGGAATTCAAACCGCAGCCCGGAACCGGCCTCCGTGAGGATCACCGTCGGGTCGGCGTCGGCGAAGTCGTATGCGCCGGGGTTCAGCATCACCGACCAGGCCAGGTGATCGTGGATCAGCTCGGCGGGGAAGGCCCCGGCGGTGGGCCAGCACACGCTGTCCCATTGGGCGTCGGGATTGCCCAGGTCGTGGGCGTACATCAGCACGTAGCTCATGCCGGATTCCGAATTCGCCAGCCCGAAGCCCGTGGCGGCCATCGCCGGGTTCAGCGCCCAGCGGCGGTGGCCCAGGGTATCCAGATTTTCCTCGCCATCGTCCCGCAGGAAGTATTCCACGCCCTCCCGCAGTATGCCGCCCCGCATCCAGTTGAACTTGGCGATGTTGCCGCTGGAGGTGGCGATGTGGGCGGAGTCATAGAAGTTCTTGTCCATGTCCTCCGGCATCGGCGCGCTGTGGTCCACGAAATCCAGCGCCGCCAGCAGCGTCGCGCCGTGCTGGCACTGGTAGTCGTAGATGGCGCTCTCCGTCACCGGCTCCAGCCCGGCGAGCCACCGGGCAAAGTTCAGAAAGTCCAGCGCCTCCCGGCGGGCTTCGTCGGTTAGTTTGCCCGCATCATAGGGGGCTGAGGTGGACGGCAATTGGGCATAGGGGCTCTCCTGCGTCCGCGTACCGATGGCGCCGTACCTTGCGCGCACCTCGTCCCGGGTGTACGCCCGGGCGGCGGGGAGGAGGAGGAATATCATAAGTAGGAAGGATAGCTTTCTGTTCAAGGCAAGGTCCTTTCTGAGTGTGGAGAGTGGAGAGTGAAGATATTTTGCCGATCTGAAATTATATTACAGAAAAATTCCCCGCAAAATGCAAAAATCCTTCAAAAGGGGGTTTTCAAACGGGCGTTTTTCTGTTAAAATGTATATACTATGGCAAATAAGCGCGTATAGGGTAGACAATCCGTTGCGCTTGTGCGCGCAGTAAAACATTATACAGGGGGAATTCTTATGAAAGACTATCTGGCCAAGAATATCCGTAACATGACCATCATCGGCCATGGCTCCGTGGGCAAGACCACGCTGGCGGAGGCGCTGCTGTTCACCGCGGGCGCGATCGACCGCCAGGGCCGCGTGGAAGACGGTCAGGCCACCATGGACTATGATTCCGAGGAGATCAAGCGTCATATCTCCCTCCAGGCCGCCATGGCGCCGCTGGAGTGGAAGGACACCAAGGTCAACCTCGTGGATATTCCCGGCTACTTCGATTTCGCCGGCGAGCAGGTCGGCCCGCTGAACGTGTGCGAGGGCGCCCTGATCGTCGTGGGCGCGGTCTCTGGCCTGGATGTCGGCGCGGAGAAGGCCTGGGCCATCTGCGACAAGACCAGCACCGCCCGCATGATCGTCATCACCAAGATGGACCAGGAGAACGCCAACTTCGACAAGGTGCTGAACGCCCTGACCGAAAAGTACGGCAGCCATCTGGCCCCCATCGAGGTGCCCATCGTCGAGGGCGGCAAGTTCACCGGCGTCGCCTGCCTGCTGGAAAAGAAGGCGTTCATGGGCGAGGGCAAGAGCCTGAAGGCCGCCGATATCCCCGCCTCCGTGCAGGACGAGGTCGAGAAGTGCCGCGAGGCGCTGGTCGAGGCCGCCGCGGGCGCGGACGACGATCTGATGATGAAGTACCTCGAGGGCGAGGAGCTGACCGACGACGAGGTCATGATGGGCCTGCGCAAGGGCATCATCGAAGGCACCGTCGTGCCGGTGGTGTGCTGCTCTGCCACCACCCGCGTGGGCCTGGCGAAGCTGCTGGACAACGTGGCCGATCTGATGCCCTCTCCGGAAGGCACCGTCACCGCGGGCACCAACCCCAAGACCGGCGACGCCGTGGAGCGCGTCTGCGCCGACGACCAGCCCTTCTCCGCCCACGTGTTCAAGACCATGGCCGACCCCTTCGTGGGCAAGCTGAGCCTGATGAAGGTCACCTCCGGCGTGCTGGAGGGCAGCACCGTGCTGTACAATTCCAACGCTGAAAAGACCGAGAAGCCCGGCACCATCTACTTCCTGAAGGGCAAGCAGCAGGTGCCCACCACCAAGGTCCACGCCGGCGATCTGTGCGCCCTGGCGAAGCTGACCTCCGTGGCCACCGGCAACACCCTGTGCGACGGCAACAACCCCGTGCAGTTCCCCGACCTGGAGTTCCCGGCCCCCTGCATTTCCAAGGCCGTGTACGCCAAGAAGGCCGGCGAGGAAGACAAGATCTTCAGCGGCCTGAACCGCCTGATGGAGGAGGATCCCACCATCAAGGTCGAGAAGAACGTTGAGACCGCCGAATCCGTGCTGAGCGGCCTGGGCGAGATGTCCATCGACGTCGTCGCCGCCAAGCTGGCCAGCAAGTTCAAGGTGGAGTGCGTCCTCCAGGATCCCAAGATCCCCTACCGCGAGTCCATCCGCAAGCCCATCGACGTGCAGGGCCGCCACAAGAAGCAGTCCGGCGGACACGGACAGTTCGGCGATGTCAAGATCCGCTTCCGTCCCAACGAGGACCCGAACGATACCGAGTTCCACTTTGTCGATTCCGTTGTCGGCGGCACCGTACCGCGCCAGTATATCCCCGCGGTTGAAAAGGGCCTGATCGACAACATCAAGCACGGCGTGCTGGCGGGCTTCCCCGTGGTCGGCCTGACCGCGGAGCTGTACGACGGCGGCTATCACCCGGTCGACTCCTCTGAAATGGCGTTCAAGACGGCCGCCCGCCTGGCCTTCAAGCAGCTGACCACCGCTTCCCCGGTGCTGCTGGAAAGGTGGGCGAGCTGCAGCGCGTCATGGGCGAGGCCCCGCTGTCCGAGATGTTCAAGTACGCCACCGACCTGCGCTCCATGACCCAGGGTCGCGGCTCCTTCACGATGCGCTTCGAGCGCTATGAGGAGGTCCCCGCCAACGAGGCCAAGAAGGTCATCGAAGCCTACAAGGCCGAGGAAGAGGACGACGATTAATCCCCAGGCATGTAACCCAACCTCAAACCCCCGGACGTTGCGTCCGGGGGTTTTTAGTTAAAGAATTAGATTCTTGACGCATCGCTGGGCCTCCGGCCACGCCTCCGGCTATGCCTCCGCTCAGAATGACGATACGGGTTTGTACGTCATCCTGAGCGCAGCGAAGGATCCACTAATATGCGCCCGTGGGTATTTATTCTACCCTGCTAAAGCGGTAATGCGTTAACGTTATAGTGCTTTTGGATATCTTGTCATATAAGTTTCTGGAAAAATTATATAAATAAAATGCGGTGGAAAATTGACACGGCTGGTTCTTTTTGGTATAATGCCTTTGTTAATCGATGCTGGCGAAGCATGACCGATAACCGGCACCGAAAAACGCGGACAGCGGGCTGCTGCCGTGATGATTGAAGGAGGAAGGCCAATGAAGAAGCACTGGAGCAGGTTCCTGGCGCTTCTGCTGACGTGTATGATGCTGTTCGGCGTCTATGCGGAGGCGGAGGACGTTCTGGACGTACAGGAGGACTTCTATGCCGAGCCGGCACAGGAAATCCTCGGCGATGAGGATCTCCTCTCCGAGCTGGTGGACGCGCCGGTTTTCGAGGAGGAATTCGATCTGGGCGAACTGACCCCGGAGATTCCGGCGGAGGACGCTCTGGAAGTGGAAGTCGAAGAGGAAGCCGACCTGCTGGACGTTCTGGCGGGCGAGACCGATTCCGCCGACTGCGCCCACGAGAACACCAACACGTCCTATGACTATGAGTATGTGTACGAGGAGAGGGCTGGCGACAACCGGTATCACGACTATGTGGAGTACAAGGTCGAATACACATACTGCGTTGACTGCGGGGAAAGGCTGCCCGGCACCGAGAAGAGGACCGAGAATTGGCGCTCCAGCTATTACTCGCATAACTACGTGAACGGCGTTTGCAAGGATTGCGGCCATGTGAACACCTGTACGCATGAGAGTACCTACAGCGACTGGGATACGGAGTACGACGAGAACGGCAATGCGCTGATGACCTACACGGCGGTGGACGACAAGTATCACAACGCCGTTGGCCTGGTCACCACCTATACCCGCTGCAGCGATTGCGGCGAGCGCTTCAACGTCGTCGAGCATGTGCAGCGCAGCAGCCAGGAATGGCACAGCTACGACGAGAGCGGCAAGTGCTACCAGTGCGGCCATCAGAACGCCTGCACCCATCCCGATGCCGAAGAGCATCATTACAAGTCCAGCGACGAGGGCTACAGCTATCAGGAGATCGCGGGCAACAACAGGAAGCACATGGTGACGGGCCTGTTCACCACCTACATGTACTGCAATACCTGCGGGATGGACTATGACCGTAAGTACGATGTCAACATGACCGCCGAGGAGAGCCATTCCTACTGGTACAGGGCGGAGGGCGAGGATTCCTCCTCCTATCATGACACCTGCCAGTATTGCGGTCATAAGTGCACCCACGGCGACACCTACGACGGCTGGGAGGAGTACGACGAGGACGAGGCGGGCTACAAGGCCCCTGCCTACGCCATCAAGGACAACCGGTACCACACCGTCACCCGCACCGGTCGCAGCTATACCTACTGCTATGAGTGCTATACGCGGTTCAACGTGGTTGAAAACGCCGAGAAGACGACCGAAAGAAGCCACAACTATGTGGACGGCAAGTGCACGCTCTGCGGCAATGTCTGCGCCCACAGCAACAGCGAGAACCGCAGCTATTGGGAGTGGGACGACAGCAAGGCGTCCACCTATGCCTTCGTCGACAACACCTACCACAATCGCACCGGCGTGGCCACCACCTACACCTACTGCGACGACTGCGGCCAGCGCTACGACGTGAAGGGCGACGTGCCCCGCACCGCCCCCGAGAAGCACGCCTACGACGAGAACGGCCTGTGCACCAAGTGCACCCAGAACTGCGCTCACGCCAACACCGACACCCGCAGCAGCTGGGAGGGCCAGCCTACCGGGACTCCCCACGACGACAGGTATCACGTCGCCACCGGCGCTGCCACCGTGTATGTGTACTGCCTGGATTGCTACAGGAACGTGAGCGAGACCCCCGGCCAGCAGGTGTCCAAGAAGGAGGAGCATACCTTCGAGAACGGCGTCTGCACGGTCTGCGGCTATGTCTGCCCCCACGGGAACACCTCCGAGCAGTACACCACCGAGGAAGGCGATCCCAAGTACAACCCGATCGATGCCTTTACCCATGAGGAGATTACCCTGCGCACGACCTGGACCCACTGCTATGACTGCGGCATGGACCTGAACAAGCAGGAGCATGTGCAGCATACCGAGAAG
>ONHI01000185.1 GCA_900317565.1 uncultured Eubacteriales bacterium | reverse complement strand
ATGAACCGGCTGGACAGCCCCTGGTTCGCCGACACGCTGGGCGAGGTGCTGAACGAGCAGCACCAGTTCCCCATCGGCAGCCGCTACGACGAGGAGAGCCTCGCCGCCGCCCACGCGGTGCTGTCCGGCAGGCGCACCCTCGATCGCGATGCGCTGTACTACCAGGCCCTGAGCGCCTCCCGGCCCCGCTGCGACGCGCCGCTGGCCACCGTCGGGGGCTTCGCGTTCTACGGATAAAACAGCATAACGTTCCCGCAAAAATCCCGCGCTGTGCGCGGGATTTTTGCGTTCGCAGGCACGTCAGAATTCGTAGCTCTCCGACCGGCTCAGCTCCCCGCCGTCCTTGCCGATCTGGGCGACGCAGAAGCCGTCCACCACCACGCCGTCGTCCAGGCGGGCGGCGATGTGCTCGGAATCGATGTATACGGTCTCCAGCGCCTGGTCGTCCACCACGATCTGGCTGAACTCGGTGAAGTTCTCGCCGGTCACCAGCAGCCGGTGGTACTCCCGCTCGGCGCGGGTGATGGTGATGTCGCGGCTGCCCATGCGCATGCGGGTGCGCTCGTAGGGATATTCGCCGTCGAAGGCCTCCTGGTCGCCGTAGAGCATGTCGTACTCCAGCAGCTCCAGCTTGTTCAGGTATTCCTCCCCCTCCTCGCCGGGGTCGGCGGACTGGTGCAGCCGGGTGACCACGCCGCCGGAGAAGCCCAGCTGCTTGAGCAGATTGGCGTTCAGCCGGTAGGCCTGCAGGTCCGGGGCCTCGAACTGGCCGCCGAAGTTGTTCCAGATCACGTAGCGGCTGGCGTAGATGCTGCCGGTGGTCAGCATGTCGTTCTCCAGCTCCAGCGCGGGCAGGTGGTCGCCGTAGGCCACCACGATGGTGGGCTCGTCGAACCTGATCAGCCCCAGGGTCAAATCCCGCAGGAAGCGGTCCGTGCCCGGCAGCGCGTTGATAAAATTCTGGAAGGGGGCCAGCGGTATGCCCTCCGGCAGGCTGAGCACGTCGATGTCCCCGGGGGTGCGCTCGTAGGTCTCGGCGTACTTGCCGTGGGTCTCCACGGCGATGCAGAAGACCAGGTCGCGCGCCTCGGTGGTGCGCATGGCGGTCAGGATCTCGTCGGTCAGCACCGCGTCCCGGGCCCAGCCCACCGGGGTGTACTTCACGTCCTTCATGTACTCCAGGGACACGAAGCGGTCGAAGCCCAGATTGGGATAGACCACGTTGCGGCTGTAGAAGGAGCCGCTGTTGTTGTGCATGGCCGTGGCGCTGTAGCCGTATTCCTTCAGGTTGTAGCACATCGTCTCGCAGGTGGTGTCCTGCAATATGGTGTTGTAGGGATATTCCCCCGCGCCGAAGAAATCCAGGTTCAGGCCGGTGATCACCTCGAACTCGGTGTTCGCGGTGCCGCCGCCGATGGTGGGCACGTACAACAGACCGCTGGGGAAGCGGCTGCACAGCCGGTTGAACCAGGGCGTGGGGTCGTCGGAGTATTCGCCGCCCACGATGGTGTTCACGTCGAAGAAGGACTCCAGCTGCACGAACACGATGTTCGGCTGGGCCAGGTTGTCGTCGGCGTCGAACACGGGATAGACCAGCTCGCCCTCCCCCTCGTCGTCGATGTCGGTCAGCACCTCGGCCACCGTCTCCGGGGAATACTCGTCCGGCCGGGAGATGCCCTGCCGCCCGAAGGTGAAGGTGAAGCAGGTGACGAAGCCGTATTCGTTGTAGGCGTCCACCAGGCTGTCAAACCGCGAGGGCAGCCCGCCGGCGCGCACGCCCAGCGCCGCCACCATGAAGCTGAGCACCACCAGGCCCACGAAGGCCACCAGCGACATCGGGAAATTGAAGCTGGCGCGGCGCTTCATCCGGGCGAACATCATGATGACCAGCACGATCAACGCGAAGCCGGAGGAAAATATGATGATGATCTTGGTCCAGGTGTAGTAGATCGTGATCAGCGAAAAGGCGTCCTTCAGCATCAGTATGTCCACCGAGCAGAAGGGCTGGGTGCGCTCCTTGATGACCATGTATTCCACGACGCCCAGTATCAGCCAGATCACCGCGACGGTCACCAGCACCGCCTTGCGGCGCTTGAACAGCTCCGAGAAGGACAGCGTGGCCAATATCACCAGCGCGCTGAACAGGAACACCCCCGGCTTTTGCCAGATGAACTGGAACAGCCGCGCCGGGGACAGCCCCCGGTTGAACAGCTCCACCGCCAGCGCCAACAGCAAAGCAAGCGCCGGCAGGAAGATCAGCCTGGATCTCGCGCTGCCGGTTTCGTATGCGATCACGCGCGGCTTGGTTGCGCGCTTCTTCTGCGCCGCGAGGCGCTTTTTCAATATCTGCATCTCATGCTCCTAAAGGGTTTACCAGTTGTCCGACCCGTCCTCCGGGATCACCTTTTCCATCGCGGCGATGGCGCATTCGATCATGCTGTCGTCGGGCTCGCGGGTGGTCAGGCGCTGCAGCCACTTGCCGGGGGCGGAGATCACGCGGGTGCAGACGTTGTCCTTGCGCCCCGCCAGCTTGATCAGCTCATAGCCGATGCCCACGACGATCGGGAAGGTGAGCAGCTTCAGGCCCGTGCGCAGCAGCAGGTTGTCCACCCGGATGAACATGGAGATGATGATGCCCACGATCAGCATCAGGATCATGAAGGAGGTGCCGCAGCGGGGATGGAAGCGGGTCTGAGGCCGCACGTTCTCCACCGTCAGGGGCAGGCCCTTTTCATAGCAGAATATGGTCTTGTGCTCCGCGCCGTGGTACATGTAGGTGCGCCGAATGTCCTTCATCAGCGAGGTGGCCCACACATAGCCCACGAACAGCAGTATCC
Organism: uncultured Eubacteriales bacterium; assembly: GCA_900317565.1. Classification (GTDB taxonomy): domain Bacteria; phylum Bacillota; class Clostridia; order Christensenellales; family Aristaeellaceae; genus UBA2862. The sequence goes on along the minus strand of ONHI01000185.1, from coordinate 683 downwards.
GCAGCATGCCCTCGAAGCAGGCCCGCAGATAGTAGTTCTGGGCGATGGCCGGGGCGGAGAAGGTGATCCACTGCCACAGCTTCATGGGCAGATACACGAACAGCCCCAGCGCCAGCGCCACGGCCAGCACCGTCGCGATGGGCATCATCAGCTTTTCAAACAGCCTGTCCCACACGCTGGGCCCCTTGGCCTTCTTCTTCTCGTCCTCCTCGTCCTCCAGGCCCGACAGCTCCGCCGAGCGCATCAGGCACTTGTAGCCGAAGGACAGCGAATCGATCATGTTGAATATGCCCCGGATGAAGGGCAGCTTCAGCAGCTTCATGCGGTTCGCGCCCTTGGTGGGGTATTCCTCCAGTATGATCTCGTTGGTCTTCGTATTCCGAACCGCCATGGCCGTCTTCTTCGGGCCCCGCATCATGATGCCCTCGATCAGCGCCTGGCCGCCAATGCTGGTCTTCTTCGTCGCCATATGTGACTTCCTTTCTTCGGCGGGACAGCCCGCCATACCAATCCAATTATATTATACACCGCTTTTCCCGGTTGTCAAATTCATTATAGATGAAGTTTGTCAACATATTATAAACGGCTAACCGATCGAACGGTTGCCTGTTTCCCAAAAATCTGCTATACTATTCCCAGTTGAACCCACAACAACAAGGAGGAATGTACCATGCCAAGTCGCG
>ONHI01000167.1 GCA_900317565.1 uncultured Eubacteriales bacterium | reverse complement strand
ATACTTCTACCACAGGTTTTAGTTGAAGAAGTTCCAGCTGATGCCAAAGCGGAAGACACTGCCGTTGAGCGGATAGTGCGGAGCGAAGAAGTAGTTTTTCTTGCCCATACTGGCGTTGACATGGCTCATCATCACGAAGAAACGGGTGTGCTGGAGATGGAAGTTGGCGTAGACGTTGATGATCGTCCAACTTCTTTGATACTGTGTTTACGGATTTCTCATTATTCCATATGAAGTACAGCCCAGCGAGACACTTTCCAACAAACAGGAAAGCGACCCGCTGGGCTTTATCCATTATACTTTCACCTGCCAACTGCGTATGATGTTCCTCGTGAACGGATCCATGAATGAGATCACGTTCCGGATCGCTGTTGCGTTTTCCAGAATTCGACCGCGTGGTCGATCCAGCCCTCTGCCGCGGTTTCAGTGCCCGGTCCCACGCCGTGGTCGACGCCGGGAAAGATTTCGCACCGATAGGGCACGCCCGCCCTTTCCAGCGCCGCGGCCATGCGCCGGGTGTTTTCCGGCTTGACGGTCTGGTCCGCGTCGCCGCACCAGATGTAGGTGGGCGGATAGTCGGCTGTCACCTGCTCGTCCACGCTGGCAAAGGCTTCCATGGATTCGTCAGCGGGATTGCCCAGCAGATTGTCGTGGGTCCCCTGCTCGGTCAGGTCCGGGCGCATACTGATGACGGGGTAGGTCAGCACCAGCGCCTCGGGCTTGGGCAGGTCGTAGTGGGGATAGCCCATATTGCCGGTGCCGAAGCTGGCCGCCAGGTGTCCGCCGGCGGAGGAGCCCCACACGGACCAATGGGCCGTGTCCAGCATGTATTCGTCCGCCCGGGCGAATATGTCGCGCAGGGCCTGGGCCAGGTCGTCCTGTGGCGCGGGGAAGCGGGCCGCTTCTCCCACCCTATAATACACGATCAGGGCCGATATGCCCATTTCGTTCAGCTTCCGCGCGTAGGGCACGCCCTCGATATAGCTGCACACCATCGTATAGCCGCCGCCGGGGCAGATCACCGCGAAGGGATGGCGCTGGCCGTCCCGGAGCACAAACCGGTCGTCCACGTCACAGGCGTTTCCCTTCCGGCGCATGTCCTTGTCGTACTGCGCCTGGTCGATGTCCACCGGCGGCTTCACCCTGGGGATCCTGTTCAGCGCCTTGTTGAGGTCGATGATGCGCGCCTTGGGCATGTCCGGCGCGCCCATGCGGATCAGCTGCAACAGGCTGAACTGCAGGGTCGTGCGCAGGCGGTCCGCGGCGCTCATGCCCTCGCCGCTCTTCACGGTCTGACGGCCCGTCTCCCGCTCCTTCTGCTTCGCCTTCTCGGCCCGGGCAGCCGTCATCTCCGCCATCAGCGGCTTGACCAGCTCCGCCGCGTCGTGGGAGAGTATGACGTCCTTCAACAGGTCCTTGATGGAATAGAAGCCCTCCGGCGCGTCGATCTCGAACCAGTTGAGCACCGTGCCCTGCTGGAAGCGATAGGCGGGATCGGGCTGGGCCACGTGGCGGAAGCGCGCCTCCTCCCGCAGATCCCCGGCGGATGCCGTCACCGCGTATTCCCCTTCGGGCTGCTTCACCGTGAAGTGGAAGAAGTGATCCTCTGCCCGCTGCCTGTATTCGGCACCGTCCACCGTCAGCGCGACCTCCGGCAGGTTGCTGTACACCACAAATTCGGTCTCATCGCCGTCCCGGTTCACGAATTCTTTGCTGCACAGGTGCAGCATCGGCGCGTCCGTCAGCCAGGCCTGGTAGGCGTAAAAGGCGTCCTTGCGCGTCTTGCGGTCGAAGGTCACCAGGCCCTTGTTGTTGCGGCCCTTGGTGCCGCCCTCCTCCCGAGCGTCGGCGGCGAAGTCGAACATGTTCCACACGTGGGTGGCCCACAGGTACTTCCGGGTGTACAGCTGCTTGATCAGGCTCTCGTGGTAGCGCATCTGGTATTCGTTGCTGTAATCGCCGGGCTCCGGATGGGAGGCGTGCCACAGGCTGTTCTCGCAGCCGTACTCCGACACGCCCACGGCCAGGTCGGGATGCAGCGCGTGGAAGCGGTCGAACCAGGGGCCGTTCTCCTCCATGCGGCCGCCGTACCAGCCGAAATAGTGGTTATAGGACAGCACGTCCGGCACGTCCAGCAGCGGATGATCCACCGGCAGCGGCGATATGCAGGCCATCGTGGTGGGCCGCGTAGCGTCCATCCCGTGGCACAGCGCGTTCAGCTCCCGGTGGAAGGGCACCAGGGTCTCCTGATCGCCGCGGGCCATGGTGATCTCGTTGCTCAGTCCCCATACCACGACGGAGGGATGGTTGTAATTCTGCTCGATCAGCTCCCGCATCTGGCTCAGCGCGTTCTCCCGGGCGTTGTCCATGTGCTCGCTGATGTAGGGAATCTCCGTCCACACCACGATGCCCAGCCGGTCGCACAGGTCATAGGTGTGCTGGTCGTGCTGGTAGTGGGCCAGGCGCACGGTGGTGGCCCCCATATCATAGACGTGCTCCATGCTGGCATCCATGTCCGCCTCGGAGATGGCGTTGCCCTTGCCCAGCCAGTCCTGGTGCATGGCCACGCCCCGCAGGGGATAGCGCTCGCCGTTGAGGATGAAGCCCTCGTCCGGGTCGATGGCAAAGGAGCGTATGCCGAAGGGGATGTCCATGGAATCGCAGAGCGCGTCGCCGTCGTACAGGCGGGCCTTCAGCGTGTACAGATGGGGGTCCTTCCGGCCGCTCCACAGCACGGGACGGTCGATGTGGAAGGTCGCATCGTTTCCCTCCAGCGCCTTGCCGTCGATCTCAAATACGGCACGGCCGCCGGTGGTCCGGGCGGAAACATGAACCTCGGCGGAACCGTCTTCCAGCACCTTCGGCGTCACGCGGACGCCGCAGCCGCCGAAGGTGTCCATGTCGAAGTGGCACTTCGGCACCACGACCAGCCGCACCGCCCGATAGATGCCGCCATAGAACGTGAAATCGGCGTTCTGCGGGTAGACGGTGTCGCAGGCGGCGTTGCTGACGGCGACGGTCAGGCGGTTCTCGCCCGTTTGGAGGTACTCTGTGATGTTGAACCGGAATCGGCTGTAGCCGCCGTGGTGCTCGCCGACGGGCTGACCGTTCAGCGTCACCTTCGCGGAGGCGGACGCGCCGTCAAATTCCAGATAGACCGCGTCGCCCGCCTTCCTGTCCGGCGCGGCGAAGGTCTTTTCATACGCGCATTCGCCCCGCCAGTAATCCCCGCCGCCGTCCTGGCCGTCCAGGTTGTTCCAGGTGTGGGGCAGCGTGACGGGCACGCGGTCCTCTCCCGGCTTCAGGAATGTCCAATTGTCATTGAAGGGAATGATGGTGCGCATATCCGTCACGCTCCTTTTCTCATTTTACTTGCAGGCAGAGCTCAGCCTCGCCCAGGCCTTCGGCGCTGACGGTCAACCGGACCTCGCCCGCCGCATGGCCCGCCCGCAGCACGGCCAGGACCCTGCCCTGCCAGCTGGTGAACCGGCCCTTGGCATAGTTTTCATCGGTGATGGGATTGCCGCTGCCAAAGCCCAGCAGCGTCGCCGCGCCGTCGGCCTTGGCCATCATGGGCATATCGGCGTCGGGCACCACGAGGCCGTCTGCATCGACCAGCTCCGCGTGCACATAGCACAGCGATTCGCCGTCGGCGGTGAGGCCGTCGCTCTCCGCCCTCAGGCGGATGGCGGCAGGTCTCCCGGCGGTCTTCAGCGTCGCCCGGGAAATTGCCTTTCCGCCGATATAGCTGATCGCCTCCACCGTGCCGGGCCGGTACTCCTCGCGGAACAGGAAGGTCAGCGGCATGTCGTGGACCAGCGCCTCGCCCGCCCTCTTGCGGCCCAGGCTTTCGCCGTTCACCAGCAGCTCCACTTCCTCAGCGCTGCTGAACACGGCGATGTCGACGGCCTTTCCTTCCATGCCCGGCCAGTTCCAGCACGGCCACACCCCGGGGAAGCCCCATTTGGACAGCGTCTCCACCCTGCCGGTCACGGCGGGGTCGTAGCAGAACAGGGCCGTCTCATTGCTGCCCAAGACGATGCGGCGATAGACGCCCTGGGGGCGGATATTGCCGGTCACGTCGAAGTCCGCATCGTTGGCGGTGCGCCAGGGGAAGGGGGAGGGCGCACCCCAGGGATTGCCGATATTGGGGTCGCCGGGCTCGTAGAAGGTGGCCTTGCCGATGCCCGCCTCGCCGATGTAGTCCCAGGCCGTCCAGGTGAAATCGCCGATGACCCAGGGCGTGCGCTCAATCATGGGCCAGTGGACGCCGATGTCCTTGGGATAGTTCTCGCTGCCCAGCATGACCCGCTCGGGGAACATCTCATGGTCCTGCTCGTACTTGTTCTCCAGGTAATTGTAGCCCACCACGTCCAGGCCGTTGGAAAAGGCCTCGGTGTACTGCTCCCAGAGCAGGTCCTTCTTGCCGCCGATGTCGGCGTTCTGCATGCCGCCCGCCGCGCTCTCCTTCCATCGACGCAGCTGCTCCACGATCAGGAAATCGTCCAGGCCGTTCCAGAAGGAGCAGATGCCGTTGGAGATCGGGCGGCTGGGGTCCAGTTTGCGGAAGGTCTCCGCCAGCCGCGTCGCCCAGACGTAGCCGTCGTTCAGGCCCGCGCGCTCGGTGATCTCGTTGCCGGTGGACCACAGGATCACGCTGGGATGGCAGCGGTCACGCTTCACGAAGGCGGTGAGGTCCTTCTCCCAATCGGTCGCGAAATACTGGTTGTAGTCGCCGGGCTGCTTGCCCATGCCCCAGACGTCGAAGGCCTCGTCGAACACATACAGGCCC
>ONHI01000262.1 GCA_900317565.1 uncultured Eubacteriales bacterium | reverse complement strand
GGGGAGTGCGTTTGCGGAAAATCGCTGCCGCCTGAGCGCAGGGCGCTCAATCCCGATTGCTGCCGCGCAGAACATGGGATGCTCCATCCCAATCGCTGCCGCCTTTCTACAGACGATTTCCCGCCCCATTGATTCAAGGGCGGGAAATCTTCGTTATCCGGTTATCCCAAAAGCCTTCCCCAGCGCCGAGCGTAGCGAGGCTGAGGGCCCTGCACATCGGCTGTGCGGGCCCGAAACCCGCGACCGAGCGCAAGCGACAGGCGCGGGGCGATTCAGGGGAAGGTGGCACGGAGCGAAGCGAAGTGACGGAAGAGGTCGTCTCCCCTTCCACTGCGATTATACTTTCATGTGCAGTCATCGCAAGGTTGAGGGGACCCGACCTCTTCCGTCTTTCGGCAAAATGGCAAGCCATTTTGCCGAAATCCACCTTCCCCTGAACCGCGCCTGGCGGCGCTGGGGAAGGCTTTTTCATGAACGCGCGGCGGCAAGCCGATTAACGCTTCTTGTAGAGGACCAGCTCCGGGTCGGTTCCGTTTTCGCCGTAGGTGCAGACCAGGATGAAGTCCATGTTGGCCAGCACGCCGAAGCACCGGTCCCCGCCAAACAGCGATTCCAGCTGGTTGCCCAGATAGGTGGCCCGGTCGTCCAGCAGCTTCACCTTCGCGCCGCCGGGCAGCGGGTACTCCAGATTCACATAGCTTCCGACGAGGGCGTTCAGCTTCTCCACCACCGGCATTCCCTCGATGTGCAGCGCGTTGATCTCGTCGATCAGCTGCTGCTTGAACGCCTCAAACTGGCCGCCGTCGCTCAGCTCCTCGTACCGCTTCCAGTAATCCAGCGTGGGCAGCACCTGCCTCAGATGGGCGCGGGCCTGTTCCTCGGACACATTCTCACCCACCATATTGCCCACGCAGACCTCGATCAGGTCGTCCATATTGCTGTACATGTAGGTCCCGTCGGCGTAGCACCACTTGCAATAGTCCTCGTTGTACGCGCCGTCCGTCTCGCGGCTGATGACGCCGTCCTCCGTCAGGGGCATGCCGCAGCACTGGCAGTACAGCTGGCGCGGCGAGCCCAGCAGGGTGTTGATGGACACGTCAAGCTCCCGGGACAGCAGCTTGAGGGTCTCGGTATTGGGCTGGGTCTCCCCGGTCTCCCAGCGGCTGACGGCCTGCCGGGTCACCAGCACCTTCTCCGCCAGCGCGTCCTGGGTCAGGCCGCGGTCCTCCCGAAGCGTGCGCAAAATGTCCTTGGTTTCCATGCGTCTCCCTCCATCCTCGGTTGATGGCACCATTATAGCAGCCGGGCCGCCGCCGCGCAAGCAACGCGCTGTTGCCCCGTGGCGACGGCATTTCCTCTGCCGGCATGGAAAGGAGCGTCTCCGGCATACTCGACGCCTCACGCCACGCTCCACACTCATTCTTAACTTGCATTCCCCATCCGCGGCGAGTATAATACCCCTTGCAACTGAATACGAGACAGTTCGAGGCCCTCCTGTCTGACGGACGCACGCGTCCCGAAAAAACAAAACCAGGTATCGTCTGACAAGGCGTTTCAAGGGCATGGTTTCTTTCGACCATGCCCCGCGTTTTGTCCGGCATATGAGGGCATGGCTTCGGCCATGCCGCATTTATCTTTGGGGGGCTCCGTCTCGAAACGAAACAGGAGGAAAATCCCCATGAACGCATCCAATGCCCAAAAGTCCCCCTTCTCCACCCGCTCCATCGTGCGCGCCGGCCTGATCGCCGCGATGTACGTGGCGCTGACGCTGATCTTCCAGCCCATCAGCTTCGGCGCGATCCAGTTCCGCATCGCCGAGGCGCTGACGCTGCTGCCCATCCTGACGGTGGACGCGGTGCCGGGCCTGTTCATCGGCTGCCTGATCGCCAATTTGCTGGGCGGCGGCGTGTGGTTCGACGTGGTGCTGGGCTCCATCGCCACGCTGCTGGCGGCGCTGTGCACCCGCAAGATGCGGAAGCAGCCCTTCCTGGCGGCCCTCTGGCCCACCGTGTTCAACGGCCTGA
>ONHI01000123.1 GCA_900317565.1 uncultured Eubacteriales bacterium | reverse complement strand
TGGAGCGTCAGCACGCATCCCAGCACCGACGCGCAGATGATGCGCGCCCGCTGGGCCGCCTTCGCGCCCCGGCCGGAGAACCATTGCCCCCGCAGGATGGGCCGCCAGAGCAGGTAATAGCCCACGAAGCAGCCGTAGAAGGCCATGTTCCAAACGTTCGCCCCCAGCGCCATCAGGCCGCCGTCGGCAAAGAACAGGCATTGTATCGCCAGGATCACGATCATCGACAGGAAGCCCGCCTCCGGGCCCAGCAGCGCGGACAGCAGCATGCCGCCGCACATGTGGCCCGAGGAGCCGGTGCCCGGGATGGTGTAATTGATCATCTGGCCCGCGAACACCAGCGCCGCCGACACCGCCATGGCGGGCAGCTTCTGGGGGTTGTCTTCCTTCCGGAGCCTGTGAACGGAGATTCCGGCGGCCGTGCCGGAGGCCGCGTACATCGCCGCCGCCACCGCGGGCGCCAGGAGGGCGTCTGCCATATGCATGGTACATACCTCGCTGTTTGAGTGATTGTACATCCATTATACGAACGCCGCTCCGCGCCGCAAGCCCCCCGGGGGGATTTGCCGGATATTTTCGTGCAGATTGCACAAAAGCAGCCGCTACGGCTTCGAGCGCGCCTCCCCCAGCACCTGCCGGAGGGCGTGCTTCTTGTCGATGCCGGAGAAGTGCAGCTGTTTTGCCCGCTCCAGCAGCGCGGCGAACTCCGGCCCCGGCTTCAGGCCCGCCGCAACCAGGTCCTTGCCGGTGACCATCGGGCGCTCCATCACCCGGCGATAGTCCTCCAGCCGCCGGCGCAGGAATGCCTCGTTGGCCTCGTCGTAGGGCGCGTCCGTCTTGCCGGAGGCGTCGGCCCGGGACAGCAGGATCAGGTCCTCCGGGCAGAGGCTCATGTCGAACAGCTGCCGCGTCTTTTTCTTCTTTGACCGGCACTGGGCCAGCACGTTGGGCCGCATGTGCAGCCACATCATGTTCTTGGCGTACTCGATCAGCTTCGTCTGGTTGGTGAGCCTGCGCAGCTGCGCCTCGCACAGTGGCAGCCCCTGGACCTCGTGGCCGTAGGAGGTGATCCTGCCGTCCGGCTGGATCTCTGTGGCCACCGCCTTGCCCAGGTCGTGCAGCAGCGCCGAGACCATGAAGCCCAGCGGCCATTGGGCCCTGTCCCGCAGCGCCGCGGCGCAGTCCAGCACCAGCATCGTGTGCTCGAACACATCCCCCTCCGGGTGATAGACCGGGTTCTGGGGCACGCCGACGCAGGCCCCGAGCTCCGGGAAGTACTCCCGCAGGTGGTCCATGTCGCGCAGCGCCCGGAAGAACAGCGAGGGGCGCCGGGCCTTCAGCAGCGCCTTGACGAGCTCGTCGAACACCCGCTCCACCGACAGCCCGGTCACGTCCATCGAGGCGCACAGTCCCACGGTGTCCGGGTCGATCCGCGCCTCCAGCCGCGCCGCGAACTGGGCCGCCCGGAACACCCGCAGCGCATCCTCCGGGAAGGTCGCGTCGTTCACATGGCGAATGACCCGCGCCTCCAGGTCCCGCTGCCCGCCCCACAGGTCCACCAGCTCGCCGGTGAGGACGTCGCGCATCATGGCGTTGACGGTAAAATCCCGGCGCATCGTGGCGGCCTCGAAGGACAGCCGCGGGTCCACGCTGACGTCGAAATCGGTGTGCCTGTCCCCGGTGCGCCGCTCCCGGCGGGGCATGGCCACGTCGATGTTCGAGTGGGCCAAGCCGTACACGCCGAAGCTCGCACCCTTCTCCACCACCTCGCCCAGCTCCGCCAGCAGCGCCCGCAGCGCCTTGGGCGTGAGGCCGTAGACCTCCAGGTCGATGTCCTTGCAGGGCGTGCCCGTCAGGCCGTCCCGCACGACGCCGCCCACCAGCATCGCCCGCCCGCCGGCCTCCGCCGCCCGCTGCGCGATCCGCCGCGCCAGCGCCATGTCCTGTTCAAAAGTGTTCACGTTCATCACCTCTGCCGATTGTACTATTATACCATTCCATGCCCCGCCTGGCAAACGCCCTTCCCCCGATCTTACATTAAATTTGCCTCAACTGCATGAAACGCGGGGAAAGTATGCTATAATATCCGATGTATACCAATATCGACCAACCGCTAAGGAGGTTTCCCTTACATGGACGACCCATTCGGTCCGAGTATTATCATCGTCATCGCGCTGCTGCTGGCCGCCGTCGTGCGCATCGCCGAGGCCGCCATACCTTTTCTGGACGAGGGCGAGGTCAACCGCCGGGCGGAGGAGGGCGACGCGAAGGCCCGCCGCGCGCTGCGGCTGATCCGGCGCTCGGAGCGCGCCGAGTTCGGCGAATACCGCATGGCCCACGTGCTGCTGACGCTGTTCGGCGCGGCGGCGGCCTGCGCCTGGCCGGGCGGACGCCTGGCGGCCCGCTTTGCCGAGACCGGCGCGGGGCTTTCCTGGCTCTGGGCGGGGCTTTGCGTGCTGATCCCCTACGCGCTGATCGCCTTCACGCTCTCCGGCGTCATGCCCGGGCACCTGGCGGCCCACTGGCGCGAGCGGCTGTTCGACCGCGTCGCCGCGCCTTGCGAATGGACGCTGGCGGTGCTCTCCCCCATCACGCGGCTGGCGCTGGCGCTGGGCGCGCTGGTGCTGAAGCCCTTCCACATCAAGCCCGCCGACGCCGGCGACCACGTCACCGAGGAGGACATCATGCAGATGGTGGACATCGGCGAGGAGAAGGGCGCCATCGAGGCCGACGAGCGGGAGATGATCGAGAACATCTTCGAATTCAACAACATGGACGCCGGGGACTGCATGATCCACCGCAAGGACATCACCGCCATCGACGTGGAGGCCACCGACGCCGAGGTGCTGGAGACCATCCGCGACAGCGGCCTGTCCCGCTTCCCGGTGTACGAGGACAGCATCGACAACGTGCTGGGCATACTCACCACCCGGGATTTCCTGATCAGCCAGGTGGAGGGCAACCGCGCCCCGCTGCGCAAGCTGATCCGCCCGGCCCACTTCGTGCCGGAATCGGTGCGCACGGACGTGCTGTTCCAGGAGATGCAGACCCGCAAGCAGCACATGGCCATCGTCGTGGACGAGTACGGCGGCACCAGCGGCCTGATCACGCTGGAGGATCTGCTGGAGGAGATCGTCGGCAACATCTACGACGAATTCGACCCCAAGGAGGAGCCGGAGATCACCCGCCTGGCCGAGAACCGCTGGCGCGTGTCCGGCGCGGCGGACCTGGAGACCGTGGCCGAGGCGCTGGAGATCGAGCTGCCCGTGGACGAGGAATACGACACGCTGGGCGGCCTCATATTCAGCCGCCTGACCGAGATCCCCGCCGACGGCCAGCACCCCGTGGTGGAATGCTTCGGCCTGCGCATCAGCGTCGAGGAGATCGCCGAGCGAAGGGTCGAGTGGGCGATCGTCGAGAAGCTGGGCTCTGATCCGGAAAAAGAGGATAAAGCCGAACCGGGGGAATAATTATAAATTCCTCATTTCTAATTGATTTAACTACGAAAGGCTGTGACCGACCATGGAATTGCTCAAGCAGAGGATACTGAAGGATGGACGCGCGCTGAGCGAGCAGGTGCTGCTCGTGGACTCCTTCCTGAACCACCAGGTGGACGTCAAGCTGATGAAGGCCTGCGGCGAGGAATTCGCCCGGCGCTTCGCCGACGCGGGCGTGACCCGCATCGCCACCATCGAATCCTCCGGCATCGCCCCCGCCGCCATGACCGCGCTGGCGATGGACCTGCCGATGGTCATCATGAAGAAATCCGTCTCCAGCATACTCAAGGACGGCATCATACAGACGGAGGTCTTCTCCTTCACGAAGAACGCCCCCTACCTGCTGACGCTGAAGACCGATTTCATACAGCCCGGGGACAACGTGCTGCTGATCGACGATTTCCTGGCCAACGGCGAGGCGGCCTTCGGCGGCATCCACCTGCTGGAGCGCGCCGGGGCGAAGGTCGTCGGCGTCGGCGCGGTGATCGCCAAGGCCTTCCAGCCCGGCATGGAGAAGCTGCGGGCGGCGGGCTATCGCGTGGAGGCCCTCGCGCCGGTGAAGCGCATGGGCGACGGCTTTATCGAGTTTTGAACGAGGTTGAACACATGACGTTGAAGGATACCAAGTGCTTCCTGCTGGACATGGACGGCACGTTTTATCTGGGCGGGCAGCTGATCGAGGGCTCGCTGGAGTTCATCGACAGGGTGCTGGCCACCGGGCGGGACTTCATGTTCCTGACCAACAATTCCAGCCACAACGCCAATTTCTACGTGCAGAAGCTGGCGAAGATGGGCCTTGAGATCGACCGCAGCCGGGTGATGACCTCCGGCGAGGCCACCTGCGATAAGCTGAAGGAGCTGTACCCCGGCAAGCGGGCCTTCGTGCTGGGCAACGAATTCCTGCGGGAGGAGTTCAACGAGGCCGGGATCGAGGTGGACGATAAGGACCCGGAGATCGTGGTGATCGGCTTTGACACCACGCTGGACTACGACAGGATGTGGGCCGTGTGCGATTTCGTGCGGGCGGGCCTGCCCTACATCGCCACCCATCCGGACTTCAACTGCCCCACCGAGACGGGCTTCATGCCGGACATCGGCGCGATCATGGCCTTCATCGAGGCCTCCACCGGCCGCCGCCCGGACCTGGTGGTGGGCAAGCCCAACACCGGCATCGTGGAGGCCGTGCTGCGGCGCACGGGGCTGAAGACCTCCGAGCTGGCCATGGTGGGCGACCGGCTGTACACCGACATCGAGACCGGCGTCCGCAGCGGCATGCTGTCCATACTGGTGATGAGCGGCGAGACCACCGAGGAGATGCTGGCGGCCTCCACCACGAAGCCCGACCTGAAGTTCGGACGGCTGTCCGACATGATACCGCTGCTGTAATACGAGGGACGAACACGGGAGGATGCGAACATGAGCGGCGAATACACCGAATTCCGCTACGACACCCAGCTGCTGATCGAGGGCACGGGCCTGGACGAGGACGCCATCCGCGATCACTTCGAGGCCAACTTCAAGGGCGACTGCCTGCTGGCCGTGGGCGACGACGAGCTGATCAAGATCCACTACCACACCAACGAGCCCTGGAAGGTGCTGGAATACTGCGCCGGGCTGGGCGAGATCTACGACATCGTCGTGGAGGACATGGACCGCCAGTCCAGGGGGCTCCAGGGATGAGCGCCGAAAAGGGCCTGATTCGCCTCTGGAGCGGCGATGCGCCCTATGCCGACAAGTCTCCGGACCAGAACCCGCCCACGCTGAAGCCCTTCGAGGCCGAAGGCGCGCAAGTGGCCGTGGTGGTGTGCCCCGGCGGGGCCTATTTCTTCAAGGCCGACCACGAGGGCGATCCCATCGCCGAGCGCCTGCGCGCGGGCGGCGTGTCCGGCTATGTGCTGGACTATCGCGTGCGCCCCTGCCATCCGCTGGCCCCGCTGGCCGACGCCCTGCGGGCCATCCGCGCCGTGCGGGCCATGGGCTATCGCTATGTGGGCATACTGGGCTTCTCCGCGGGCGGCAACCTGATCTGCAACGCCGCCACCCACTGGGACGATGGCGACCCGGCGTCGGAGGATCCGCTGGAGCGGCTGTCCTCCCGGCCGGACTTCTTCGTGCCCTGCTATCCGGTGGTCAGCTTCACCCAGTTCCCCCACCTCGGCAGCGTGGAAAACCTGCTGGGCGAGGCGGTGGACGACCACGCGCAGCGCCGCTATTTCTCCGCGGAGCTGAACGTGAACGCCCAGACGCCGCCGGCCTTCATCTGGCACACCGCCAACGACGGCGCGGTGCCGGTGGAGAACAGCCTGCTGCTGGCCGGGGCGCTGTCCCGGGCGGGCGTTTGCTTCGAGCTGCACGTCTATCCCGACGGTCCCCACGGCATCGGCCTGGGCGAGGACAACCCCGAGGCCCGCAATTGGCCGGAGGAATGCCTGCGGTTCATCCGCCGGGTGTGCCCCCTATGATTTAACCCCGCCGCCCCTTGACAATCCCCCTGGGGCGTGCTATCATCAATCCACAGCTTCACATTTCGCGATGATGGGAACAAGTAGCCTGCGCAAACGGATCCAGAGAGCCCCTGGACGGTGAAAAGGGGCATCACGCGCACGGGCGAATACATCCCGGAGCCGGCGGTTGAAACGGCAGTAGGCCGCCCGGGCGCGCCCGAAACAGCGCACACGAGGCCGCGGCATTGGCAAAGACCCACAGGCGGCGAACGGAAGTGGTACAGCGGTGCACATCGCCTTCCCCAGCGGGAAGGCGTTTTTTTATTTGGCAAGACAGGGGGCTTTCAAATGCAATTCACAGAGGAAAGGTTCGCGCGGCACATGCGCGACATCAACGGCAGCGCCATCCGCGAGATCTTCAAGCTGCTGGCGCGGCCGGGCATGATCTCCTTCGCCGGCGGCAATCCCTCCAACACGGCGCTGGAGCCGGAGGTCATCTCCGACCTGGCCCGGGAGGCGCTGGCGCAGTACGGCACGACGCTGCTGCAATACGGCGCGACGGACGGCTTCGGCCCGTTCCGGGAGAGCGCGGCGGAATTCCTGCGGGGCGACGGCGTGAAGTGCGAGGCGGCCCAGGTGCTGCCCGTGCAGGGCGGCTCCCAGGCCTTCGACCTGCTGCTGAAGGCGCTGATCGATCCCGGCGACGTGGTGCTGTGCGAGAGCCCCACCTTCCTGGGTGCGATCCAGGCCATGCGGGAGTACAACGCGAAGCTGGTGGACATGCCCACCGACGACGAGGGCGTGATCGTCGAGGCGGCGGAGGAATTGATCAAGCAACACCATCCCAAGCTGATGTACGTGATCTCCACCTTCCAGAACCCCACCGGCATCACGCTGAGCCTGCCCCGGCGCAAGGCGCTGGCGGAGCTGGCGGCGAAGTACGGCGTGGTCATCGCCGAGGACGACCCCTATCGGGACCTGCGCTATACCGGCGAGCCGCTGCCGCCGATCCAGTCCTTCGACGAGGAGGGCTGGGTGGTGTACATGTCCAGCTTCTCCAAGTACATCGCCCCGGGCATGCGCCTGGGCGCGGCGGCGGTGACCAACCCGCTGCTGCTGCGCAAGATGGTCATCGGCAAGCAGAGCGCCGACGTGCACTCCCCGCTGCTGAACCAGGCCATCGTGGACGCCTATCTGCGCAAGGGCCTGATGCCCGCCCATCTGAAGCGCATCTGCGGCGATTACCGGGAGCAGCTGAACGCCATGCTGAAGGGCTTCGACCACTTCCCGGCGGGCACCCGGCACACCGTGCCCCAGGGCGGCCTGTTCGTCTGGGCGGAGCTGCCCGAGGGCGTGGACGGCCTGGAGGCCTTCAACGCCGCTGTGGAGGCGGGCGTGGCCTTCGTGCCCGGCACCCACTTCTATCCCGGCGGCGGCCACCTGAACACCCTGCGCCTGAATTTCTCGATGTGCGACATACCGACCATTGAGAAGGGCATGGAGAAGCTCGGAGGAGTCATTTCCGGAATGTGAAATCAGGAATTAGGAATTAGGAATGAAAGGATTGATATATCATGAATGCACTTGACCTATTGAAGGAGCGCGGCTTTGTCAAGCAGATCACCTTTGAGGACGAGCTGTACAAGGCCTTTGACGACGGCATGGTGTCCTTCTACGTGGGCTTCGACCCCACGGCGGACAGCCTGCACATCGGCCACTACATCCCGATCATGGCCATGGCGCACCTGCAAAAGGCGGGCCACAAGCCCTTCGCGCTGATGGGCGGCGGCACCGGCATGATCGGCGATCCCTCCGGCAAGAGCGATCTGCGCAAGGTGTTGACGGTGGAG
>ONHI01000043.1 GCA_900317565.1 uncultured Eubacteriales bacterium | reverse complement strand
GCCGTCGGACAGGCTCTTGGCCACCAGCTTCACGGCGATCATGTACAGCGTGGAGAAGCCGTAGCCGATGATGGCGCCCAGCTCCTTGTCGATGCGCTTTTGCACGATCTCCGGCAGCGGGTCGCCGTACAGGCTGTGGGCCTTGTCGTTCACCAGCTGGCGCAGCTCGCCCTCGGCCTCAGGCCAGAAGGGCTGGAAGGTCTCCTTGCCCTCGGGGTGGGGGATGAATATCTTCACGTCGCCGATGCGGTCGGCGATGGCATTGGGGTTTTCGATGACCACCTGGCGGGCGATGTCCCGGCCCAGATAGCTGAACTCCTCCAGCATCTCGTTGGTGGTGCGGAAGTACAGCGGCGGCTGCTCGTCGGCGTCCTTGTAGCCCTCCTTGGTGAGCAGTATCGCGCGGTACACGCTGTCGGTGGGGTTCAGGAAGTGGACGTCCCCCGTGGCGCACACGGGCTTGCCCATGGCCTGGCCCAGCCGCACGATCCTGCGGTTCAGCTCCCGCAGGCCCTCGTCGTCCGCGACGGTGCCCTCCCGCTTCAAAAAGGCGTTGTTGCCGATGGGCTGTATCTCCAGATAGTCGTAGAAGCCGGCGATGCGCTTCAGCTCCGCCTCGTCGCGATCGTCCAGCACCGCCTGGAACAGCTCGCCCGCCTCGCAGGCGCTGCCCACGATCAACCCCTCCCGGTATTTCGAGATCAGGCTGCGGGGGATGCGGGGGCGGCGGTAGAAGTAGTTCAGATGGCCCTCGCTGACCAGCCGGTACAGGTTGGTCATGCCCTCCTGGGAGGCCGCCAGCAGTATGATGTGATAGGACTGCTTGGTGGCGTCGGTGGGGAAGCAGGTGTTCAGCTGGCCCAGCTGGGTGATCTGCTTCTGGGCGCGGACCTCGTTCAGCACCTTGATCAGCATCAGGCTGGTGGCCCGGGCGTCGTGCACGGCCCGATGGGCGTTCAGCAGCGAAATGCCCAGCTGCTTGCACATGTTGCCCAGCTTGTGGCTCTTCAACTGCGGGAACTGGTTGCGCACCAGCGCCAGCGTGTCCATGATGGCGAAGTCGAAGGGCAGGCCCGCCTGCCGGAAGGCGCGGCGGAAGAAGGACATGTCGAAGGAGGCGTTGTGCGCCACCAGCACCGCGCCTTCGCAGAATTTGGCGAATTCCGGCATGACCTCCATCAGCGTGCGCTTGTCCCGCAGCATGGCGGAGGTGATGCCCGTGATCTCCACGACCTTCTCCGGCACGGGGCGGCCCGGGTTGATCAGCTCGCTGAACTCGGCCACCTCCACGCCGTTCTCCACGCGCACCGCGCCGATCTCGATGATCTCGTCCGCGCGGGTGTTCAGGCCGGTGGTCTCCACGTCCAGCACCACGTACACCGCGCCGTCCAGCGGGATGTCGCCCGCGTTCTCCACGATGCCGGCGTCGTCGTCGATCAGATAGCCCTCGCAGCCGGGGATCAGCTTCACGCCGTGCTTCTTGGCCGCGCCGAAGGCCTCCGGGAAGGCCTGCACCACGCCGTGATCCGTCACGGCGATGGCCTTGTGGCCCCAGGCCGCGGCCTGCTTGATCAGATCGCTGGCCGAGGCGCAGGCGTCCATCGTGCTGTAGTTGGTGTGCAGGTGCAGCTCCACCCGCTTTTCGGCACAGGTGTCCTCCCGCACCGGCTTTTCGGCGGGCAGTATGTCCTGCACCATCAGTATCATCTCGCGGCTGAAGTCGTCGTAGCGGTAATTGCCCCGCACCTTGGCCCACTTGCCGGGCTTCAGGCCCTCGCTGAGGGCGTCGGCCTGGGCCTGCACGCCGGTGGGGTTGTCCCGGTTGCGACCCGTGCCCAGGAACAGCTTGCAGTTCACCGAGCCGGTGTAGTCGGTCATCGAGAAGGTGACGATCTTGCCCTGGCCGCTCTTGGTGTCCTTCATGTCCAGGCTGACGACCTCGCCCTTGAGGGTGCAGCGGCCCACGTCCTCGGTGATCTCGCCCATGGGGATGGCGGGGTCGTGGATCATCTTGCCGTACATGGCCTCGCTGGGCGCGGCCTTGCGCCGGGCCTCGGGCACGGCGATGGCGGCCTGGGCGGCCATCAGCTCGGCCTCCTTGGCCCGGGCGTCGGCGATCTGCTGGATGCGCTTTTCCTCGTCGCCGGTGATCTGGATCCGGGCGGTGGCCTGTATGCCGAACAGGTCGCTCAGCTTCTCGGCCAGTATGCGGTCCACCCGGCGGGATTTCAGGAAGCCCGCGCCCTCGGCGCTGGACACGCACACCGTCAGCACGCCGTCCTTCAGCGACCAGCCCTTGCCGTTCCAGTCGATAAAGGGCATGCAGCCCGGGCTCTCGTGGCGCACCAGCGACTTCATCAGCCCGCTGGCGATGGAGATGTCCTGCTGCACCGCCTCCCGCAGCGCCGGGTATTCCAGCTGCACCTTCACCCGCACCGCCGGGAAGGCGGCGGAGATCAGCCGCTGGGTGCGTTCGAACTGGGCGTCGTTCAGTATTTTGGCGCACTGAAGCCGGACCCGCATCTCGCCGGTCTTCTTCGATATGCTCACCCGGGACAGCGTCAACGCCTCCGCCAGCGCCACGTCCTCCTGGGCGATCAGGTTTTTCCAGAGTTCAGCCATGCTTGTATCCTATTCGTAAAAATGGGACCCATTCGTCCCTCAGCAGCGCGTACACCGCGCAGTCCTTCCAGCTGCCGCCCAGCCAGGTGTGGCGCTTCAGCAGGCCCTCCTGGCGCATGCCGCACTTCTCCAGCACCCGCCGGGAGCCCAGGTTTTCCGCCAGGCAGCTGGCCGACACGCGGCAGGCGTTCGCTGCGAATATGAAATCCAGCGCGGCCCGGGCGGCCTCGGTGGCGCAGCCGCGGTTCCAGAGGTCTGGGCGGATGAAATAGCCCAGGGCGTAGTGAGCGCCGTCCGGGGCGGTGTCGATCACGTGCAGGCCCACCGAGCCCATCAATTCGCCGGAATCCCGCGCCTCGACGGCCAGGTTGTAGCGCAGGCGCATGTGGGCCTCCGCGTCCCGGATTACGGAATGCAGATAGGCCTCGGTCTCCGACGGGTCGGCCTTGTACATATCCGGGATATACCAGGTGGCCGCCGGGTCGGACAGTATGCCGTGCAGCGCCGCCAGGTCGGACAGCGCGTGCTCCCGCAGTATCAGCCGCGGCGTCTCCAGCCGCACGTTGTGGATGTGGTTAGCAGCTTCCTGAGTCATGTTCCCCCGCCATTTTCCGAATTTCCTCAACCAGCACTGCGGCCAGGTCGCCGCCCTTGATGGCCCGCGGAGGCTGGTCCTTCACGAACAGCACGCCTGCGCCGTCCTTGCCCCCGGCCACGCCCAGGTCGGCCTCCCGGGCCTCGCCGGGACCGTTCACCACGCAGCCCATCACGGCCACCTTCATCGGTACGCGGATGTCCGCGGTCTCGGCCCGCACGCGGCGGGCGATGCCCTCCACGTCGATGCCGGTGCGCCCGCAGGTGGGGCAGGAGATGATCTCGATGCCGTCCCGGCGCAGCCCGCAGGCCCGCAGGATCGACAGCCCCGCGAGCACCTCCTGCACCGGGTCGCCGGAAAGGGACACGCGGATCGTGTCGCCGATGCCCTCCAGCAGCAGCGCGCCGATGCCCACGGCGCTCTTGACGATGCCCACGTCCGCGGTGCCGGATTCGGTGACGCCGATGTGCTGGGGATAGCCGCAGGCCTTGTCCGCAAGGCGGCAGGCCGCCACCATCTTTTGCACGTCCGTGGCCTTGAAGGACAGCACGATGTCGTCAAAGCCCTGCCTCTCCAGCATCCGCGCGTGGTTCAGGCCGCTCTCCACCATGCCCTCGGGGGTGACGCCGCCGTACTTTGCCAGGATCTCCTTCTCGATGCTGCCGGAGTTCACGCCGATGCGCACCGGCACATGGTGGACCTTCAAACAGTCGGCCAGCTCCTTCACGTGGGCTTCCCCCCCGATGTTGCCGGGGTTGATGCGCACCTTGGCGATGCCGTTCTCGATGGACTGTATCGCCAGCCGGTGGTCGAAGTGGATGTCCGCCACCAGCGGCACCGGGCTGCCGTCCACCAGCGCGCGCACGGCTATTGCGCAGGCCTCGTCGTACACGGAGACGCGCACGATGTCCGCCCCCGCTGCCGCCATGGCGCGGATCTGGGCGAGGGTCGTCGCCACGTCCCGGGTGTCGGTGTTGGTCATGGTCTGTACGGAAACCGGCGCGCCGCCGCCGATCTGGACGGGGCCGACGAATACGCTTTTGGTCATAGCGGATGCTCCTTTTGAGAGTGAAGAGTGAAGAGTGGAGAGTGGAGATACAGTGTGTGCTGCCGCGTAGGGGCGGCGATGCGCCACGCGCCTGAAAGCCTTCCCCTTCAGGGGGTCCGAACGCCCGGGAAAATGTCCAGTGGACATTTTCCAGTGAGGACGGGCCGGTTAGGCCTTTGGGAGGTGGGCCGCCGCAGGCGGCTCGGATGAGGTGTCTCCGAAGACTTTGTTCGTCTACCGCATAGTATCCAAATCAGTGATGGGGACACCTCATCAGTCAACCTGCGGTTGACAGCTTCCCCTCAAGGGGAAGCCTTATCGGTCTGCCGCCTCCGGATACCGGCGCATGCCGCAGCGGCTCCAGGCCTCGTCCCCGAAGCGGAACGCGCCGGGGTCTATGCGCTCGATGGTGAAGCCGAGGGCCTCGTAGCACCGCAGCGCCGGGAGGTTCTCCGGGAATACGTTCAGCCGGACGGACCTCGCGCCGGTGTCGTTGAAGGCATGCTCCAGGGCCAGCTTCAGCATGGCCCTGCCCAGCCCGATGCCCCGCCGCGCGGGGTCCACCACCACGAATTTCAGCAGGCCGACGCGGGTATCCGGGTTCAGCGCATAGCAGAAAAAGCCGCAAACGCGCCCGTCGTCCGCGACCGCCACGAAGGGCGCGTCGCCGGACCGGGCGGCGTTCTCCCGCAGCACGGCTTCAAAATTGTCCTGCTCCAGCGGATGGGCGAACCGGTTCGCGCACCACATGGCGTGGGCGCGCGCGTCCGGGAGCCAATCCCGCATGGCGTCGAAATCCGAGGGTTCGTAAGGCCGGATGGTCATGGAATTCACCTGAATGCGCCTGTGCGCGTCCCGTATCTGTAAAGGAGACCGGATTGCCACGTCGCTTCGCTCCTCGCAATGACATGCGGGGAATAGAATCGAACGTCGCCGTTGAGAGGACCGGATTGCCACGTCGCTCCGTTCCTCGCAATGACACACGGGGAATAGAATCGAACATCGCCGTTGAGGGGGGGACCGGATTGCCACGTCGCTCCGTTCCTCGCAATGACACGCGGGGAAATAGCATCTGACTAAGTCATTGCGAGGAGGCGCGCAGCGCCGACGTGGCAATCCGGTCTCCCTGGCCATTCGACTAATGCCTGATGCCTATTGCCTAATGCCTCGTTTTGCCCAATGCCTCATTCCCCTGTTTCCTCAATCATAGATTTGCCTGACTGGTTAGAAGTTGAACCCTCCCGTCACCAGCTTCACGATATCGTGATACGTCAGCACCACGAACAGCCCCAGCAGCAGCACCATGCCGATGGCGTGGACAGTGCCCTCCTTCTCCGGGGGAATGGGCTTGCGGCGGATGGCCTCGACGATCAAAAACAGCAGCCGCCCGCCGTCCAGCGCGGGGATGGGCAGCAGGTTCATGATGCCCAGGTTCAGGCTGATGATAAAGATCAGCCACAGCACCATGTACATGCCCTCCCGGGCCCGCTGGCTGACCACGGCGATGATGCCCACCGGGCCCGCGGTGTCCTCCAGGCCCTCGCCCTTGAAGATCAGGTTCTTCAGGCTCTCCAGCATCTGCCCGGTGGTGTCCACCATGTATCCGCCCGCCTCGCGGATGGATTCAAAGAAGTTGTAGGTGCGGCTGGAGAACACGATGCCGATCTGGTAGCGGGTCGCGCCGCCGTCCTCGCTCTGCACCGGCACGGCGGTCATGGAGAAGGTCTGCTCCGCGCCGCCCCGGTCCACCACCAGTTCGATGGGCTGGGTCAGGTCGCCGGACTGCATCGTGGAAAGCATCGTGCTGACGCCGGCGCTGTCGTTGGTCAGCTCCACGCCGTTGACCCGCAGTATGCGGTCTCCGGCCTCCAGCCCCGCCTCCTGGGCGGGCATGCCGGCCATCACCTGGTCCACGGTGGGATAGGTCTGGGCGATGAAATAGGCGTTCAGCATCACCGCGCAGGCCACGAAGGCCAGCACGAAGTTCATGAAGGGACCCGCCAGCACCGTCAGAAAGCGCTTCCAGACGGGTTGGTTGTTCATGGCGCGGGGATCGTCGTTGCGCTCGTCCTCGCCCACGAAGGCGCAGTAGCCACCCAGCGGGATGCCGCGCAGGGAGTATTTGATGCCCTTGCGCTCCCAGCCCAGCAGCCGCGGGCCGAAGCCCACCGAGAATTCCACGATGCCGATGCCGCACAGCCGCCCCACCAGGTAGTGGCCGAATTCATGCACCGTCACGATCACGCCCAGCATCACCAGGGCGAGGAGGACGTAGAGTATGTTTGATAGCATAGGAGCCTCCAGTTTTTTAATGAGGAATCAGGAATTTGCACCGATATTCCTCATTCTTCATTCCTGATTCCCAATTTGGCGTCAGCGAATGCCCGCGCCTTCCCATCCGCCTCATACACGTCCGCGATGGACCTGATGGGGGAGGGGGGCAGGGCGTCGAGGGCGTCGCGCAGGATCTCGGGGATGCGCCCGAAGGGGATCTGTCCCCGCAGGAACGCCCCCACGGCGGCCTCGTTCGCGCCGTTGAGTATCACGGGGGCGCTGCCGCCCGCCTTCAGCGCCTCCACGGCCATGGGCAGGGCGGGGAAGCGGTCGTTGTCCGGGGCGGCGAAGTCCAGGTGCCCCAGCGCCGCGAAGTCCAGCGGCGTCGCGCCGTAGGGCACCCGCTCCGGAAAGCCCATGGCGTAGCCGATGGGGCCGCGCATGTCGGGCCGTCCCAGCTGGGCCAGCACCGCGCCGTCCTCGAATTCCACCATGGAGTGGACGACGCTCTGGGGGTGGATCACCACCTCGATCTTCTCCGCGGGCATGCCGAACAGGTGGTGGGCCTCGATGATCTCCAGGCCCTTGTTCACCCGCGTGGCGCAGTCCACGGTGATCTTGCCGCCCATGTTCCAGGTGGGATGGGCCAGCACGTCCCGCACGGTGGCGTTGTAGATGTCCCGCTTGCTCCAGTCCCGCAGCGCCCCGCCGGAGCAGGTGAGCAGCAGCCTGCGCACCGGGTTGCCCTGGCGTGCCTGAAGGCACTGGAATATGGCGGAGTGCTCGCTGTCCACCGGCAGCATCGGTATGCCCTTTTCGGCGGCCTTGCGCATCACCAGCTCGCCGCCGGTGACCAGCGCCTCCTTGTTGGCCAGCAGCACCCGCTGGCACACGTCCAGCGCGTGCCACACGGCGTCCAGCCCGGCGATGCCCACGATGGCGCACAGCGCGTCCATGCTCTTCGCGGCCAGCAGCGCCTGCACGGTGGAATCGGGCCCGAAGAACCACTGGCAGAAGCGCACGTCCTCGGGGATGACCTCCGGCTCCACGGCCAGCGCCGCGACCTTCGGCCGGAATTCCCGCACCAGCTCAAACAGCTTCTCCGCGGAGCGACCCGCCGTGAGGCAGTCGGCGCAGAACCGGTCCGGATGGCGGCGCACGATGTCCAGCGCCTGCGTGCCGATGGAGCCGGTCGCGCCCAGTATGGCGATCGTTCTCATTTTCACACCCTATTATAATCCGTAGATCTTAAAGAATACATAGCAGGCCACGCCGCAGAACAGTATGCCGTCCATGCGGTCCAGCATGCCGCCGTGGCCGGGGAAGATCGTGCCGAAGTCCTTGATGCCGCAGTGGCGCTTCACCAGCGAGGCCACCAGGTCCCCGATCTGGGACAGCCCGCCGGCCACCAGGCCCAGCAGCGCGAAGGCCCACAGCGGGGGCAGCGGCGAGGCGGCCAGCTGGGCCTGCATCGCCGGATAGGACAGCGCCAGCCGCTGGGTCAGCCAGGGCGCGAGCATGGCGAACACCACGCTGGATACCAGCCCGGCGATGGAGCCCTCCACGCTCTTCTTCGGGCTGATCTGGGGGGACAGCCGGTGCTTGCCGAAGCGCAGCCCGATGAACAGCGCGAAGGTGTCGTTCACCGAGGCGATGAAGAAGGTCAGCACCAGCGCCAGCGTGGAGATCACCCGGCTGTGCAGGTCCTGCAGCGTGATGATCAGCGAGAAGAACAGCCCGGGATAGAGCATCGGGAACACGGTGCTCATCAGGCTGTCAAAGGCCACCTTGCCCTTGAATATGATGACGGTCATGGCCAGCAGCAGCCCGATGATCAGCGCGAACATGGCCGGGCTGATGGATTCGAACATGCCGCCGGTCAGGTTGGCGTAATAGGCCTGGGCCAGCACCGCCAGCACGCAGTAGGTGTAGCCGGACCAGCGCACCGGGTCGTAGCCGATCTTTCGGAAGGCGCGGTACATCTCGCTGGTGCTCATCAGCATGCTCACCAGCAGTATGGCGCGCAGCGGCCAGCCCTGGAACCATATGCCCAGGGCCATGATGACGATCAGTATCGCGGCGGTGATGACGCGCTTTATCACGGTTCGGCCTCCTCGTTGTTTCGATCCGTGGCAGGTTCGGTTTCGGGTTTGATTGCGGGCTCAGTCTCGGCTTCGGCTTCCGGCTTCGCCTCCGGCGCGGACGCCTTGACGCCGCCGAAGCGGCGGTCCCGCGCCGCATAGGTCCGCAGGCACTTCAGATAGTGGGCGCGGTCGAAGTCGGGCCAGTAGCAGTCGTCGAACACCATCTCGGCGTACACCAGCTGCCAAGGCAGGAAGTTGGAGGTGCGCAACTCGCCGCTGGTGCGGATCAGCAGGTCCACGTCCGGCGAACCGGCGGTGTACAGCTGCTCGCCGAACAGCTCCTCGTCGATGTCCTCCGGCTCCAGCTCCCCGGCCTTCACCTGCTCGGCCAGCAGCCGCGCGGCCCGGGTCAGCTCGGCCCGCCCGCCGTAGTTGAGGGCGATATTCAACTTGAGCCCGGTGTTGTCCTTCGTGCGCTCCATGGCGTCGATCAGCGCCGTGCGCTGGGGCTCGGGCATGCCGTCCACGTCGCCCAGTATGGTGATCTTCACGTGCTTTTCGTCCAGCTCGTCGATCTCCGAGTTGAAGTATTTCAAAAGCAGCCCCATCAGGGCCTGGACCTCCTCCTTCGAGCGGGACCAGTTTTCCGTGGAGAAGGCATACAGGCTCAGCGCCTCGATGCCCCAATCGTCGCTGGCGCGGATGATGTCCCGCAGCGCCTCGGTGCCCGCCGCGTGCCCGGCGGAGCGGGGCAGGCCCCGGCTGGTGGCCCAGCGGCCGTTGCCATCCATGATGATGGCCACGTGGGCGGGCAGGTTCGCCGGGGGCTCGTTGGCGGAGGGCAGCGCCTGGGCGGGGCCGGAGCCCGTCACCGGCGTCACCGTGATGTATTTCGGCTTCGGACGGAATGCGTCGTTCAGCAGTTTGGTGAGCTTATCTAAAAACATGGAGGACACCTCCTGTCCGGTAAGTCACTGTAGGGGCGCCGACGCGGTGCCCGCCCTGGCACAGGCATGCCTCTGGGCGGGCGGCGCATCGCCGCCCCTACGGATTCAAAGGTCATTGAACATTAAACGGCCATTATTTCCTTTTCCTTGTCCGCGCCGACCTTGTCCAGCTCCTCGATGTGGCTGTCGGTGACCTTCTGCAGGTCCTTCTCGGCGATCTTCTGGTCGTCCTCGGTGATGACGGAATCCTTCTTCATCTTCTTGATGGCCTCCATGGCGTCGCGGCGGATGTTGCGGATGGCAACCTTGCCCTCGTCCACCATCTTCTTGACCTGCTTGCACAGCTCCTTGCGGCGTTCGCCGGTCAGCTCCGGCACCAGCAGGCGGATGACCTTGCCGTCGTTGGAGGGGTTGATGCCGAGGTCGGACTTCTGGATCGCCTTTTCGATGGGCCCGATCATCTTGGGCTCCCAGGGCGCGATGACCAGCAGGCGCGGCTCGGGGGAGGAGATATTGCCCACCTGGTTCAGCGCGGTGGGCGTGCCGTAGTAATCCACGGTGATCTTGTCCAGGATCTTGGGGTTCGCGCGGCCGGCGCGCAGGCTGCCCAGGTCGTTCTGAACGGTCGCGATGGTCTTGTCCATCTTGCTACCGGCGTTTTTGATGGTTTCCTTGTACATAGCTTCAACCTCCGCATCATCAAGCGTGTACCACGCCATTTTTTCCTGCCTATTATTGTAGCGTAAACGCGCGGAATTGGCAAGTATAAATTTTCAGGGACCGCCGCCTGCGGTCCACAAAAAAGGAAGCGGATTCTTCGCTGCGCTCAGAATGACGATGCTGCGTCGCCTGTCATCCTGAGCGGAGCGAAGGATCCACTAATTCAAAATGAATGATACTTCATTCATCGATGATCCTGCCATCCACGGAGATCGTCACCACCCGCCAGGGAATGAACTTACCGCTGTCCTGGATGGCCTTTTTGGCGGCGTACTCCAGCCCGCCGCAGCAGGGCACCTCCATGCGCACGATGGTGACGTCCCGGATGTCGTTCTCCCGGATGATGTCGCCCAGCTTTTCGCTGTAATCCACGCCGTCCAGCTTGGGGCAGCCCACCAGCGCGATCCGGCCCCGGATGAAGTCGCTGTGGAAGCTGCCGTAGGCGTAGGCGGTGCAATCCGCCGCGATCAGCAGCTTCGCGCCGTCGAACCAGGGGGCGTTCACCGGGGCCAGCTTGATCTGCACCGGCCACTGGCGCAGCTGGCTGGGTACGGCCCCCTGGGCGGGCGCGGATTGCGATGCCGCCATCTCCCGGGGCGCGGAGCCGGGGCATCCGCTCACCGGGGGCGTCATCGCGCGGGGCCGCGAGCCCGGGCAGCCGCCCGCGGGATGCAGCCTCTCCGTCAGCTTTTGCGCCTTCGCCGCCCGGACCGCCGCCTCGTCGTAGGCGGGAGCCTCCCGGTCCTCGAAGGTTATGGCGCCCGTGGGGCAGTTCGGCAGGCAGTCGCCCAGCCCGTCGCAGTAATCCTCCCGGGTCAGCCGCGCCTTGCCGTCGATCATCTGGATCGCGCCCTCGTGGCAGGCCTCGGCGCACGCGCCGCAGCCGTTGCACTTTTCTTCGTCGATGTGTATGATCCTGCGTATCATGCCTCTGCCGCCTCCTTCAGCTTCGCCGCGCGCCTGGCCTCGCGCTCCGCCTGGGAGCGCTCCTTCTGCCTGCGGGCGATCTCCATCATATGCTCGTACATCTCGTCGCCCACGCACTTGCGGGCGTATTGGCACCACTGCACGCAGCTGAGCGCGTCGTTGTAGATCACCTGGCCGCAGCGCTCGCACACGGCCTCGGTGTCCACCGAGAATATCTCGATCAGGTTCCCGCAGCGCGGGCAGCGCTTCTCCTCCAGCGTGGGGGTGCGGGGCTTTCCCTGGCAGCCCTCCATGATCATATTATCGAACCTCCCGTCCGGGTTTGCTTGACTTTCAGGGAATATTTTACTATACTGTTTGGGAAAAGTATGTTGGATTTCCAACGCGGGAGGTTAAAATGCAGCGCAACCTGGAGGCGCTTGCCGGCTGTCCGCTGTTCGCGGGCATCCGGGAGGCGGATATGCTGGCCATGCTGGACTGCATGCAGGCCAGGAGCGTCGCCGTGGACCGGGGCGAGCGGGTGTTCCGGGAGGACAGCCCCGCGGAATACGTGGGCATACTGCTGGAGGGCGCGGCCCAGGTCTACCGGGAGGACTTCTACGGCAACCGAGCCATACAGGCCGCGCTGCGCCCCGGCGACCTGTTCGGCGAGACCTTCGCCTGCGCCGGGGTGCGCCGCCTGCCGGTGTCGGTGGAGGCTGTGCAGCCCAGCCGGGTGCTGCTGATCAAGCTGGACAGGATCATCGAAACCTGCCCCAGCGCCTGCGGCTTCCACAATCAGGTGGTGCTGAACCTACTGCGGGTGCTGGCGGAAAAGAATTTGCAGCTGAACCAGAAGCTGGAGATCACCTCCCGGCGCACCACCCGGGAAAAGCTGATGGCCTACCTGATGGCCCAGGCCAAGCGCGGCGGCTCGGACGCCTTCACGATCCCCTTCGACCGCCAGGGGCTGGCGGACTTCCTGGGCGTGGACCGCAGCGCCCTGTCGGCGGAGATCGGCAAGCTGCGCCGGGAGGGCGTGATCGAGAGCGAGCGGAGCGCCTTCCGGCTGCTGCAGCCCTACAGATGATAAAGAGCAAAGGACAGATGCGACATGTACGAAAGAGCCATTCGGACGCTGGCGCTGCTGCTGGCGGCGATGCTGTTGGGAGCCTGCGCCGCGGCGGAGGCCGCCTTTGAGGCCGAGCCCACGCTGGAGCCCGCACAGGAACTGCGCAGCGCGCGGCTGCGGGCGGTGGGGGACCTGATGGTCCACCAGAAGCAGCTGGACATCGCCCGGCAGGCGGACGGCAGCTATGACTTCCACCCCCAGTACGCGCTGATCGCGGACAGCCTCGCGGATGCGGACTACACCATCGCCAATCTGGAGACCACCATCGGCCAGTACCGCGACCGGGACTACTCCGGCTTTCCACTGTTCAATTCGCCGGAATCGCTGCTGGACGCCGTGCGGGACGCCGGGGTGGACTTCCTGACCCTGGCCAACAACCACATGCTGGACCGGTATTTCGAGGGCATGCTGAACACCGTGGAGGTGGTGGAGCGCTACGGCTTCGACCACGGCGGCGCGAACCGTTCGCCCGAGGAGCAGCAGACGCCCATAATCGTCGAGGTCAACGGCATCGCCCTGGGCATGCTGTGCTACACCCAGATGACCAACGGCATGGAGTCCTACTGCAATGCCGCCGTGAAGGAGTACGGCGTCAATTACCTGCGCAAGGCCGACTTCGCCGCCGAGGTGCAGGCGCTGCGGGACGCCGGGGCGGAGGTGGTCATCGCCATGCCCCACTGGGGCGAGGAATACAACCGCAAGCCCGAGGCCAACACCGTGGCGCTGGCGAAGAAGATGGTCGCCGCGGGCGTGGACGTGGTGCTGGGCAGCCATCCCCACATGGTCCAGCCGGTGGAATACGTGGAGGCCGAGGCCGCGGACGGCAGCCTGCGCCGGGGCCTGGTGGCCTACTGCCTGGGCAATTTCATCGACAACATGACCAAGCGCTACACCGATTCCGGCATCATACTGGATTTCACGCTGCGTGAGCGCCAGCAGGGCGGCTTCGAGGTGGTGGAGCCCCGGATCGTGCCCATCTACTGCTGGAAGCGCAGCGACATGATCCAGGCCGTGTCCTCGCTGGAATACCTGGAATCCGCCCCCGAGGGCATGGACGGCGGCGCCTGGGACCGGCTGAAGGCCAGCTACCGCGAGCTGCGGGAGCTGATCGACGAGGACATACCGATGATCGCCCGATGATCTGAAAAGCGTAAACCACAAGAGCAGGGACGCCGGCCTGGCGTCCCTGCTTCAATAATGCCATGATCGTCTTTTACTGCCCGTCCCGCAGCCGCTTCAGCTCCCGCTCCGCCAGCGCGGCGAAGAACCGCGCCGCCGGGTACAGCGCCGTCGGGTCGACGGTGAACCTGGGGTGGTGGGCGTCGCAGCCGCCGCCGGTGCCCACGCGGATGAACGCGCCGGGGGCGATGGCCAGGTATTCGCTGAAATCCTCCGCGCCCAGGGTCCCCATCTGCTGCGCGACGTTAAAGCCCATCTCCCGGGCCAGCGCGGCGGCGCGCTCGCAGGCGGCGGCGTCGTTGATCACCGCCGAGGAGCCGCGCTCGTACTCGAACTCCGCCTCGCAGCCGTGGGCCCGGGCGGTGCTCACGGCGATGGCCTCCAGCCGCGCCTGCACGGCGTCGCGCACCGCGGGGTTCAGCGTGCGCGCGGTGCCCTCCAGCTCGGCCTCCTCCGGGATGATGTTCCAGGTGTTGCCCGCCTGGGCCCGGGTGATGGACACCACGGCGCTCTCGAAGGGATTGACGTTGCGGCTGACGACGGTCTGCGCCGACTGTATGATCGCCGCCATGGCGGGTATGACGTCCGCCGACAGGTCGGGGTGCGCCGCGTGCGCGCCCTTTCCCCTGATGCGGATGGCGAAGCGGTCCGCCGCGGCCATCACCGGCCCGGGCTTGATGCCCAGCGTGCCCGCCTCGAACCAGGGATAGGTGTGCCCGGCGTAGAACGCCTGCACGTCGTCCAGCAGCCCGGTGGCGATCACCTTCCGCGCGCCGTCGTCGATCTCCTCGGCGGGCTGGAACACCACCTTCACCGTGCCCGGCAGCTCCTTCTCCCGCTGCTTCAGCAGCAGCGCCGCGCCCAGCATGCAGGCGGCGTGGAAGTCGTGGCCGCAGGCGTGCATCACACCCGGGTGCTCCGAGGCGTATTCCAGTCCGGATTCCTCGGGGATGGGCAGCGCGTCGATGTCGGCGCGCAGGCCCACGACGGGGCCCTTCGGGTCGCCGGAGATCACTGCGATCGCGCCGGTCTCAAGCCCTGTCTCCGGCAGCGCAACGCCGGCCTCCCGCAGGCGGTCCTTCAAAAACGCCGTCGTGGCGCGCTCCTGCATGCCCAGCTCCGGGTGGCGGTGCAGCCACTTGAATTGCTCGATCAACCATTTCTCGTTCATAGCACTTTTCTCCATTTGTGTTTCGCCGCCGGGATTCCCGCGCGGCTATTCGCTTGCCTGTTCGTACAGCGCGTCCAGCAGCTCCGCGGTCACGGAGCCGACCTCGTTGTAGGTCACCTCGCCCCGGCGGTTCAGCACGACGGTCTGGGGATACACGCCCGTACCGCCCACGATGTTCAGCACCGCGTCGTCACCGTCCGTGGCGAAGGGCATGGCGTAGCCCTTGTCCGCCAGGTAGGCCTCCGGGTCGTCGGTGATCAGCGAGGGATGGATGGCGACCATGGCGATGTCGCCTTCATGGGCCGTGTACAGATCGCTGAAATAGGGCAGCTCCTGCTTGCAGGGCGTGCAATAGGTGGCCCAGAAGTTGATGACGACGACCTTGCCCCGCTGCTCGGACAGCGTGAACGCGCTGCCGTCATAGCACTGCAGCGTGAAGTCCTCCAGCTGCTGGCCGACCTCGTTGCCCACCGGCGCGTCGCTCTCGTAGCTCTGGGGGGCGGGGGCGTCGCCGCCGAGGGAGGGGTCCAGCACGCTGAACCACAGCAGCGCCAGACCCAACAGCGCCAGCGCCGCGGCCCAGAGCAACCGCGCGCGCCGCACGCGCCTGCGGGGCGCGTCGGGGCCTTCGCCCGCGCAGCCCGCCTCCGGGGCCGCGAGCACGATCCTTCCGGCCTTGATGGAGATCGCGCCGCGGTTGCAGGCGTCCATGCACAGGCCGCAGTTGATGCACTCCCGGTCGCCCACGCGCCGCACGTCCATGCCGCAGGCGCGCACGCACGCCCCGCAGCCGTTGCAGCGGCCCGCGTCCACCTTCACGCCGATGACGTTGAAGCGGTTGAACAGGCCGTACAGCGCGCCCAGCGGGCAGATGAAGCGGCAGAAGGCGCGATAGACGAACACGCAGGCCAGCCCCAGGCCCGCCAGTATGACGAACTTGCGGGTGAACGCCAGGCCCAGCATGCCGAAGAAGGAGGCGTTGGCCGGATGGGCCAGCAGCCCGACCGCGCCTTCGGCGGTGCCCGCGGGACAGATGTACTTGCAGAAGGCCGGCAGCGGCAGGTCGTAGCGCAGGCCGTACCACAGCGGCAGCGCGACGACGAACACCGCCAGTATGGCGTATTTCAGCCCGGACAGCAGCCGGGTGAACCGCGTTTTTTGCAGCTTCGGCGTGGGAATGGCGTGCAGCAGCTCCTGGACGAGGCCCACCGGGCACAGCCAGCCGCACACGGTGCGGCCCAGCATCACGCCGTAGAGCAGCAGTATGCCCAGCACGTACCAGCCCGCCCGATGCCCGGTGGAGGCCAGCGCGTTCTGGATCGCGCCCAGGGGACAGGCCGCCGTCGCGCCGGGGCAGGAATAGCAGTTGAGCCCGGGCACGCAGGCCGCCTTCGCCGCGCCGCGATAGATCTGGCCGCTGACGAAGCCCCTCAGGTGGGCGTTGTACAGCAGCGCGCTGTAGAGCTGTATGAGCCGCCGCGTCGCGGACCCGCGCCGGATCTTCTTCCCATTATCCAAGACCGATACACTCCGTACAGATATTGATCGCCTTGTAGAGCACGTCCTTCGCGCTGCCGTTCAGCGCCCCGGCGACGATGAGGGCGACGGCGGCGACCAGCAGCGCCGCCCGGATCGCGGCGGCGCGCTTCGGGTTCTCCGGCGGGTAGGCCACCGGGCCGGACGCGCCTTTTTTAGGCTTCGACGTCCAGCGCGCGCCCATGGCCCGCCCCGCCACCGTCAGGGCGACGCAGACCAGCAGCAGCGGCAGCGCCACGGCCAGCCTGCCCGCGACGAGCTGGCGGGTGTAGATGGGCGACATGGGGTCCGCCGCCCGCTTCGCCGCGCCGTCCAGGTAGATGGCGACGGCGGACAGGGCGAGCCACGCCGCCAGCGCCGCGCAGGCCGCCGCCTGCAACAGCATGATGAGCTTTGCCTTTTTCATCCCTGATCTCCCATAGAGGTTGTATTCACATCCCTATTATTCGCCGCCGCGCCTCGTGTTCCTTCTTTTTGATACGTCGCGGCAATGTCAAATAAACGCGAACCCAGGGACGCCGTGAGGCGTCCCTGGGTTGGACTATGGATGGATGCTATTGTCATTCCACGGAATCCGGATCGGCCACGGCCCAGAAGGCGGGCTTGGGATTCCGGTGGCCGTCGAACAGCAGCGGGAACTGGGAGGCCCGCCAGCTCATGCTGTCCGTCAGGCCCCAGATCTGCACGGCCTCGAACTGCTCCGCGTGCGCCAGCAGCAGCTTCATGATCTCGGCGTACATCTTCGCCTGGCGGGTGAAGCTGTCCTCGCTGTTGTTGCCCACGGTGATGTCCAGCTCGCTGACCCGCAGCTTCAGCCCCAGCTTTGCGATGCGCTCCACGGAGGCGGTGATCTCCTTCATGGTGGGGGAGGCGAGAGCGTGGTGCATCTGGAAGCCGTAGCCGTCGATGTTGCCCTCGGCGATCAGGCTCTCCAGCAGCTTGACGATGCCGTTCTGCTTGTTCAGGTAGGCGGTGTTGTAGTCGTTGTAGTACAGCAGCGTGCCCTCCGGCGCGTATTTGCGGGCGAACTCAAACGCCCGGGCCAGGTAATCCTCGCCGATCACGGTCAGCCACGGGGAGCTGCGCAGCGCGCCGGTGCTGTCGTCCACGGCCTCGTTCACCACGTCCCAGCTGACGATCACGCCCGGGTAATTCTCGCCCATGTAGGCCATGATCTCGCGGATGTAGTTCTCCAGCCGAGCCAGCATGACCTCGCGGCTCACCAGCGGCGCGTCGGAGCTGTAGCCCTCGTGGAAGAAGGCGTCCGGGGTCTGGGAGTGCCACACCAGCACGTGGCCGTGCACCTTGACGCCGTTGGCCTTCGCATAGTCCAGCAGCGGCCTGGCGCTGTCGAAGTGGACCGCCACGGCGGTCTCGTCCTGCTCGGCCAGCTTGCGGCTCGCGCCCACGTCCAGCACGGCGTCGGGCTTCAGCTCGTTCTCCGGGGTCAGTATGTTGAACTGGGAATCGATGAACTTCATCAGCTTGGGGGTGCCCACCATCATCGGGGACACGCAGATGCCGAAGTCGAACTTTCCGGCGTAGACCTCCTTCAGCGAGGGCAGGTCCTCCGCGGGCTCGATCACCATGGGCTGCGGGGTGGGCTTCGCCTCGGGCAGGCCCTCCGGGGCGTCCAGCGTGAAATCGCGGATGTCGAAATCCAGCTCCGACGCGCCCACGGTCTCCACGTACAGCACAAAGCGGTCGAATTCGCCCGCGGTGTACGTGCCGGAGAGCTCGGTCCACTCGCCCCTCGGGGCGTCGCCGTGGGCCAGGTTCTCATAGCTCTCCACGCCGTCCATGGAGTGGGCCACGGAGATCATGAACGGGGCGCTGTCCATCCCGTCCTGGCGCACCTGCACGCTCAGCGTGTATTTGCCGCCGGGGATCAGCTCGAAATCACGGCCGGGGGAGTTCCAGCTGTCGGTGCGGCCCACGATGCGCAGCGCCGCCTCCGGCAGCACCGACAGGGTGGCCGCGCCGGTGGAGCGGGCGTACCAGCCGTCCGTACCGGCGGAGAAGTCGGAGCGGTACAGCGGCTCTGCCGCCTCGCCCAGGGCGGAGACGTGGCCCAGCGCCAGCAGCGCCGCCATCATCAGTATCATGCACTTGCGCATCGGAAATCATCCTTTCGGTATCATGCCGCGCCGGTCACTTGAAGAAATCGCCGTAGATCTCCCTGTAGCGGGAGGGGGTGCAGTTCTTGGCGTCGCGGAACACCCGGTTGAAGGTGGCGACGCTGCCGAACCCGGCGCTCATGGCGATGTCCTGTATGGGCTGGCGGGAGTGGATCAGCAGATCCTCCGCCATGCTGATGCGCTTGTTGCGCAGGTATTCGGAGAAGGACTGGCCCAGCTGCTGCTTGAACACCCGGGAGAAATAGCAGCGGGAGAAGCCGGTGAACTCGCTGACGTCGCTGAGCGTGATGTCCCGCATGTAGTTCTGATCGATGTACAGCCGGGCGCTGTCCACGATTTCCGGGTCGATACGCTGGCTCTTGGCGTCGTAGCGGCGCAGCTCCCGGGTCATGTTGAACTGGCCCAGCCGCGCGTACATCTGCAGCAGGTAGGAATAGCACAGCGAATTCCACAGGAATTCCTTGCGCTCATAGCAGCTCACCACCTGCATCAGCAGCGAGCGTATGGCGTCCTGGGATTCCGACTGGCCCGTGAGGTAGATGGGCGTCTTCAGCATGCCCTCCACCAGCTGCATGTCCCGCATGCCGAATATGTTGTCCGGCTCGAACAGCAGCAGATAGCGGGCGCTGCCCTCGTGCATGATCAGGCTGTGCACCCAGTTGGGCGGCACGATCAGCACCTCGTTGGACTGGACCCGGTAGGTGGCTTCGGAGACCGTGTAGATCACCTCGCCCTTCACGGGTACGATGATCTCCACCGCCGAATGGCAGTGGCTCTCGTACTGCCAGGGGGTCTCTGAATACCACACCCGCAGGGAGGAATGCTCGATGTAGGTCACGTACTCCTGCTTGCCCTTCAGGATGCGGAACCCGTCGGGGAAGCGGCTGCGCGACATGGCCTCCGCGTGGACGTTGTTTTCCATAATCTACCTCCATTCCGGGAAACGGGGGACGGGAGTGCTCTTATCCCTTCACGCTGCCCAGCACCATGCCGGTGACGAAGTACTTCTGCAGGAACGGGTAGACCACCAGGATCGGCACCGTGGAGACCACCGTGATGGCGCAGCGGATGGTGACCGGCGTGGTCTTGGACGCGGCGGAGCTGGTCAACGCTTCCACGGAGGCGTTGGCGGCATTGGCGCTCTGGTTGGCCGTCGCCAGCTTCATCTTCAGCAGGTACTGCAGGCTGTGCAGCTCGGTCTTGCTGGCGTTGTACAGGTGGGTGTCGAACCAGCTGTTCCAGCTGCCCACGGCCACGAACAGGGCCACGGTGGCCAGCACCGGCTTGCACAGCGGGAAGATGATCTGCCAGAAGATGCGGATGTCGCCCGCGCCGTCGATGCGGGCGGATTCCACCAGCGCCTCGGGCAGGCCCGCGATGTAGGTGCGCAGCACGATCATGTTGAAGCAGCTGAACGGATGATGTACACCCAGTAGGTGTTGCGCAGGTGCAGCGTCCGGGAGATCAGCAGGTAATTGGGGATCAGGCCGGCGTTGATATACATCGTCAGCACCAGCATCGTGGTGATCAGCTTGCGCAGCACATACTCCTTGCGGGTCAGCGTGTAGGCCAGCATACTGGTCCAGAACAGGTTCAGTATCGTGATGATGACCGTCTTGGAGGCCGAGATCCAGGCCGCGCGGTAGACCGCCGAATCCCGGAGGATGGTGGAATAGCTGTTGGTGCTGAACATGCGGGGCCACAGGCCGATGCCGCCCTTCAGGGCGTCGGTGCCGTCGTTGAAGGAGTAGGCCACGGTGTTGATGACCGGGTACAGCGTCACGAACATCAGCACGATCAGTATGATGGTGTTCACGATGGGGAACACGACGTCATAATGCTTGCGAATCTTCGGATTCTGGTAGGATGCGTTTGTCATCTCTGTCGTCCTCCCTTCCTTAAACCAACGTCTCTTCGCCCAGGCGCTTGGAGATGAAGTTCGCGCCGATGAGCAGTATGATGGCGACCACGCTCTTGAAGATGCCGGCGGCGGTGGCCACGCCGAAGTCCATCTGGGAGGTGCCGTACTCCAGCACGAACACGTCGATGGTGCGGGAGTATTCGGCGGTCAGGCCGTTGCCCAGCAGGTACTGGATCTCAAATCCGGCCTCCATCAGGTGGCCGATGTTCATGATCAGCAGGATCACGAAGGTGCTCTTGATGCCCGGCAGCGTGACGTGCATGATCTTCTGGAAGCGGCCCGCGCCGTCGATGGCGGCGGCCTCGTACAGGGCCGGATCGATGGCGGTCATGGCGGAGATATAGATGATGGTGCCCCAGCCGACCTCCTTCCAGACGTTGATGATGCCCACCAGCCACCAGAAGTGCTTGCCCTCGCCCAGCCAGAACACGGGCTTGATGCCCACCAGGCCCAGCAGGTCGTTGATGGGGCCGTTGCTGGCGAATATGTTCTGGGCCATGGCCACGATGATGACCATGGACAGGAAGTGGGGCAGGTAGGTGACGGTCTGCACGGTGCGCTTGAAGGTGCGCTGGCGAACCTCGTTCAGCAGCACCGCCAGCAAGATGGCAGATACCGTGCCGAACACCAGGTTGATGATGCTCATGGCCAGCGTGTTGCGGATCGACAGCAGGAAATCCTGGCGGCTGAACAGCCACTTGAAGTTATCCCAGCCGATATAGGGGGTGATGCCCCGGGCGACGAGCTTTTTGCTGGAATAGTCCAGGAAGGCGTTGCGCCAGCCCCACATGGGGAAATAGTTGAACAGCAGCACATACAGGAAAATCGGCACCGACATCAGCGCCAGCTGCCATTGGCGGGCCAGTCTGCGGAAGAAGCTCTGGTTTCGCACGCGGATCTTGCGCTTGGAATATTGTCCGATGACGGTCATGGCAAACTCCCCTTTAGATGTAATATAATGATGGGTTTTTCAAATTCTGACATATCGAAACGCGCCCGATAGGTCAGAATTTGAAAAACCAAGGGGAGAGAGGACACTCTCTCCCCTTGAAGGAAAGCGGATTATTCGCCGTAGTAGGCAGCGACCAGCTTCAGGATCTCGTCATGCATGAAGTTGCTGTACACTTCGCAGGAGGGATTGATCGCCTCGACGAAGGCATCCCACTTGGCATCGAACTCGTCCTCGGAGGCCATGATGACCTGCGGCAGCTGGGTGTCCTGGATGTTCAGGAAGTCCTGATAATCCTTGTTGATGGGATCCTTGTTGATCTGCCAGGCCTCGCCGTAGGGAGCCAGCTCGATCGGGGGATTCACGAAGTCGCCGAACTTGCTGAAGCCGTAGTGGCTCAGGAAGTCCTTGTCATAATCGTTCATCAGGCCGAACACGTTCTCGGGCTGGTTGCCGGGCTCCCAGCAGTTGCCAGCCAGGTCGCCTTCCATGATGTAGCCCTGACGCTTGGGGCTGCTGTCCCAGATGGCGTAGGCGCGGTTGCTCTTGCGCCACTCCATA